>NZ_VRVA01000268.1:0-1842 GCF_008039945.1 Methylobacterium sp. WL64 | reverse complement strand
GCCCTAACTTATGAGATCGCCCCAGCCGATCACCTCTGGTTGCCATCCGCGGAACCTGGAGAACCGGATGCACTGGGACGCCTACGAGCGGGTGATCAAGAAAATCACCTTGCCCCTCCATGAGGACCACGTCTTCTACGACCGGGGCCTGTTGTGGGGGGAACGAGGCCGGGGTCCTGGCAGTCATCGAGACCCACGAACTCGATCCCCAGGAAGCCGCCGTCGTCCGTGAACTCGCGACCCGTATTCCCCTTGGGTGGCGAATTCGGCGGCGCCGGAGACGACCGACACGCCGGGCGGCGTCTTCGTGATGATCTACTACGTCGGGTCCCGCGACGGGATCGACTAACCCATATCGGCGCCCGCAGACGCGGCCGTTTCGAAGAGAAGTCCGAACTGGAGTCGCCGGGCCTCCGTCAGATCAGGCACGCGATCTTCCCGCTGGTGGAGATCTTCATCGGCGCACGAGCCCGGTGTCGAGCACGCAAGCGGGATCACAACCTTCTTCTAGTGGCGATCTTCCACCACGCCCGGTGCTCTTCGATCCACTCGATAACGTGCCGATCTCGCCTGTGTCTTCAACGGGTTCGAGACCAGTCGGTGCGGGCGAACTCGCGTATGTTCGTCTACCCAGACACTAGTCGATCAGTGTGTCCTGGACGACGAAGAGATCCGGGCATTGCGCGATCTCGTCGAGCGGACGATCCAGCGCGCCTGACTGACAGTGATGACCATCAACGTGTAACCATCTTCCAGAGGCGCGGGATCTTGCCCTTGAGTGCGGCAGACGAACGCCGGGCTGCAACAGCAGCGGCCGTGAGATGAACTTCGAACTCCGATTGGTCGCACCCGGCTCGGCGAAGACGCCCGGCGAGGCGGCAGAAGTTACGGTCGCGCTGTCCCGCCCGATCACCTTCCAGCGTCCACCAGTCGAGCGCAGCCTCGATCCTGAACTCCTTCTTCCGCACGAACTTGATGGTCTGCTGCGCGAACAGCGCCGCTTGAAGCCGTTGAAGGCGCGGATCCGCCTTCGGGTTCGAGGCAGTCGGTGCTGTGGGAGACCGCACGGGCAGGATGGCCGGTCGCTCGGGAACTGGGCACATCTCGATCCAATCGAACACCGGCAGCGCTGCGCGCTGCCCCCCGGCGAAATCGTGGAAGAAGGCGTCCGCGGGATAGGCACCCAGGCTCGGGACAAACAGCCGTGCGACCGGGTTGAGCTTCGAACGATCGAAACCGTGAGCGCCCATGAAGTCCTTGCGGCGCGACACAGCCGGGTCCTTCCCGATCTCGTCGGCGTGGAAGTAGCCCTGATCGTTGAGCAGGGCGATGATCCTGGCGGTGATAAGGGCGTAGCCTTCGATGTCGAGAACATGGTCGGTCTCGATGATCACGCGCCACTTCGGCAGCGTCGCGGTCGAGGACCACGTCGAGTAGATCATCATCCTCAAGCCGGGGAACAGCGCCGCGAACTGCTCGGGTGAGAGGTCGCCACCATCGTTGTCGAGGATGATGTGGCGCGCGTAGGCCATGTTGACGTAGCCGCAGCGCTTGCCCTGCGGGTTATCGTTGCGCGTGATCGGCACGAAGTACGCTGGGCTCCAAAGCCAGCAGTCCTCCTTGCGCGCGTGCCTCTCCTGCGAGAGGTCGCGGAAGTCCGCCACGACGCCGTCGAACGAGGCGCAGGGCTCGACGTGACCGACGTTCTCGTGAAGGTAATTACCCACCCCCTTGCGCGGGTTGGGTTTCGCTGATTCCCTCGTGGGATGGTTCGTACCGATCTTGAGCGGCTGAGCCGCGAGGAGTTGATCGAACTGGTGCTGCGGCTGCAGCGTCCGGATA
>NZ_VRVA01000267.1:0-1855 GCF_008039945.1 Methylobacterium sp. WL64 | reverse complement strand
TATCCGGACGCTGCAGCCGCAGCACCAGTTCGATCAACTCCTCGCGGCTCAGCCGCTCAAGATCGGTACGAACCATCCCACGAGGGAATCAGCGAAACCCAACCCGCGCAAGGGGGTGGGTAATTACCCGCGACGCACTTATCGTAGATGCTCAGGGCAATGCTATCCGCCAGCATCATAAAATATACTCGGAGAGCTGGGAGGAAATCGAAGACTGGTCCAACAAAGTCTATATGCCTTATAGCGTAGTCCCTACAGGAAAAATTGTATCACCCCGTTCTTTAATGCATTCTGCTCAAGTAGGGCGCATCACTATTACTCGATTTGCTTACGGAATTCCTGTCAATATCACCGGCCATCTGGACAAAATGGCGAACATTATTGTGCTTACGACACTGGAAGGTAAATCACGACATCATATTAATAAATCTGAGTCCGTAGAAATATTTAACAATAATAGTTTCATATTAGATTGCAGTAATGTTGACTATGATTTGGATTTTGACGACGATCACCTTCAATTGAATATTACCATACCGCCAGATCTGATGGCTCAAGTTTGCCAGGATTGGTTTGGTTTTATCCCGGGCGATACTCTATGGCGTCATAAATGTGCTATTGGCGGCGCCGAGTCCAGTTGGTTGCGCTTAATAGAGTACGTTGTGAGCTGCATTGCGGAAGCACCGAACCAACTTGCTTATGGCCGGGCCGGGCGCCATCTCGAACAGATGATTTGTGTGCACTTGCTAAACGAATGGGCTTCACGTGCCGGATTGAACCTGAACGATCCATCGAACCGTTTGGCGCCGCGCGTTGTCCGTGGGGCAGAGCAATATATGGCCGATCATGCGGCCGAATTGCCGACGATGACGGAAGTCGCCCGCGCGGTCGGATGCAGCCTTCGAACATTGACTGAGGCGTTCCGCCGGTTCCGGGGCTACCCGCCCAGTCAATTTCTCAAAGAACGCCGTTTGCAAGGAACCCGGCGTGATCTTCTGAATGATCAATGCCCCAACGCAGTAGCAGATATAGCCGCAGCCTGGGGATTTATCAGCATGAGTGAATTCGCCAAAATCTACCGCATGCGGTTCCACGAGAAACCATCCGAAACGCTCCGAAAAAGATGAGACTGAATTTTTCCTGTTGTAGGCGGTGATTTCATTTTTTGATATTTGGATGCTTCACATGGCTGACTCAGGCAAGAACCATAAAAAAAGAATAGCTTCGTTACATAAAATCGCCAAGTTGCTCAACAAGCCTATAGAAGACCTATATCAGAGCGACAATCTCATCGACCAATTCCGCATCATGATCCAGCTCTGGGACGCCCTCCCGTCTGAAAATGATCGTAGTGCGATAATCTGCATTATGGCAGAGCGGATAAAAAGGAATACGTAAATATTCACAAGCCGAAATAGTTGCGGTGCATCGGATGCTATGCAGGCTCAAGCTATCATAGTCGAATAATATCTTATGTTCTCTAGGTGGGGTCACTTGGTCGGCTCGTCACCACGCGGCGCAAACGCGATTTGAGTTCCCAAGTCTGATTTTAGGATGCCGCTGCGGATCATTTGAGGGAACAGAGTAATCGCGAACCGCCATACGTCCCCATCCAAGCGGACGTCCGGTTTCTCCGGGTTAGCTCCCGAAAGCTGACCAGCAGCAAAGCACCCAACCCGAACGTCGGTCCTCGACCAACAAGCTGCCTCTGAGCGGACCGCCTGACTTTCTGCAACGGGTCGTGAGCGGGCTCGGCGACGATGTCCGTTTCCAAGCATCGCCGCCCCAAAGCGAAAAGCGAGCAATCCCCCCCGCGGCGAACGGCAGCGCGCATCCGACCCCGCCCGCGCCGGCC
>NZ_VRVA01000266.1:0-1873 GCF_008039945.1 Methylobacterium sp. WL64 | reverse complement strand
AGATGGGCCCACGTGAGTGGGTCATGGCCAAGGCGCAGTTCGCCGTCATCTTCGGCGAGCGCTTCACCCGGGCCATGGCGGCCTGATGTTCAACCCGCCGCTCACACACGGAATTTCCGATAGTCCCTGATCGCGGCCTGAACTGCGGATCGGTCCTGACCGATGCCGCGCGCGAAGGAGGCGACGAGACTCGCCTCGGCCCGCCTGAGCCATCCTTCGAGCCGGCCGGGTTCGTTTCCTCGCACCATCGTCTGGAAGACGCTGACTACCTCGCGTGCCTCGACCAGCTCCGGCACCCCTTCCTGGACCGCGGCCACGGTCAGCGTCTCCGCCCTGGTCAACCGGTCGCGACCCGTCGTCAGCAGACGTGCCAATGTTCGCGCCGACGGCACACGCTGAAGCCGCTCGATGTTGGCCTGCTCTGCGCGCCGGCGGCGCGTCGCCCATTCCCCAACCACGCGGAGCGATCCTCGGACGCCCTGCGCCTTCGCCATTCGCCAGAGTTCGGTGGCGTTGCGGCTGCCTGCGTCCCACTGGGCGTCGAGCCAGGGCATATAGGCGTCGAGCGAGCTCTGGCGGACCCGGAAGACGTCCGTGCGCTCGCCGCGCAGGACTGCACGCACCATCTTGCGACTGTGGCCCAGGCGCTGGCCGATCCGGCGAATCGGAACGCCTGCTTCCGCGAGCGCGCGGATGGCCGCGTCCGCCTCTTCCCTCCGCAGGTAACCCTCGTACTGGATACGCTCAGCCGCAGTGAGGAGCGCCGGATCAAGGGTGGCCGCGCCGACGACCTCGCGAACCTGACGCATCGACCTGCGCACGGCGTCGAGGAAGCCGCGGCTGGCGTTCTCCATGAGGTGCCAGCGGTCGGCGACCTGGATAGCCTGCGGCAAGGCGCGGGCGATGGCCTCACCATATCCACCGCCACGGTCGCGGGCGATGATCTGGATCGAGGTGTTCTGCTTCAGCCAGGTCTGCGCGGTCGCCTGCTCGCGATCCAGTAGGAGCGCCACGATGCGGCGGCGTTCGAGATCGCAGACCAGGGTGCCGTAGCGGTGGTTGCGTCGCCAGGCGAAGTCGTCGATGCCGATGACGTCGAGCGGATCGGACCGTGTGGCCGCCCGACGGCGGATGACGCGCAGGAGCGTGTCGCGACTGACCGGCAGCATGAGGCGCTGGGCGAGACCCGCACCGGGCCGACCACCGAGGGCGAGACCAAGGTGATGGACGATCTGCTCCAGCCGCGAGGTGCGTGGCGCGAAGGCGGGCAGGAACTCGTCGGGAAAGCGCTCGGCGAAGATCGTCCGCTCGCAGGCCGCCGCATCGCACCGGAAGCGTCGTACAACGACCTGGAGCTCGACGCGCCGGCCACCGAGCGGCAGGTCGGCGGCCCGACGTCGGTAGCGGCTTTGAATGCGACGCGAAGGGGTCCGGCAGTTTGGGCAGGCCGTCATCACGGCTCCCGACCTCATGACCAGACCGATGCGGTCAGTGCCGACGTCGAGATGATCGACGATGAATCCAGTGGGTACGAGGCTCGATGACCGGAAGTGAGGGCGCATGCTGCGGCTCCAACATGGATATCCGCAACCTCAACGCCGCCAGCATCAGCGAGAGTGAGTCAGAGCCCCAATTGCACGCCGATCCGGGGTCCCGTTCCAGGTTCTTCCGCACTTTTGGTGCTGAAGGTTTGGCATCCGATCAAGCTTTGCCGATCCCGGCTCATGCAGGATGCAGGACGCGTTGGCGCAGGAGATCGAAACCGGCGCGACCGTACATGCTCCGCTTGATCAGCTTGAGGCGGTTGACCTGCCCCTCGACGGGGCCGTTGCTCCAGGGCTCGACGATGGCGGCGCGCACGGCTGGCTCGTCC
>NZ_VRVA01000265.1:0-2003 GCF_008039945.1 Methylobacterium sp. WL64 | reverse complement strand
GTTTTAATACGACTCTGATTGTCGATATTTCCTTCGTTTACCCAAATAAAGCATCCAAGGAAATTGTTTGCTCCAAATACGGCTTCAAGCAAAAGTCGAAGTCTATGCAATTCAGCATCATTGATACTGCAAGCAATTACGCCATCTTCCTCTAGGAAATCATATAGAATGCGGAGCCGCGGATACATCATACTAAGCCATTTGTCATGGCGTGAAAGGTCTTCGGTTTCCTTGCCGACGACCTTTCCGAGCCAAGCCTGTATCTCTACAGAGTTGACGTTATCGTTGTAGACCCAACCCTCATTACCAGTATTGTATGGAGGATCGATATAAATAAGTCCTACTTTGCCGGCGTAATATGGAAGTAAAGACTTTAAAGCCTCAAGATTGTCACCCCTTACCAAGATGTTTCCGGCATCCGGATGGCCCGCAGACTTCGATTTATCGCAGTGAAGAAGCCTGTAAGCTACATCTCTATGGTGATTTACTACGGATTTTTTGCCAATCCAATCTAAAACGGGCATACATTGAGCCTTTAATACTAAACGTTCAGCGTCGTTATCATTGGGCATGCGCCTTCAGCAAATGGCACCATACCGCGCCAATTGTTAAGCTTAAACAACCGGTGTCGTCGCTTCCACCTGCTTTTGTGCAAAATTCAAGAATTATGCACAAAATGCAAGGGCCTGATTTCGTTTAGGCTTTTCCGTGCGTAAATCATGTGCGAAACTAGGGCATGATTTACGGCTATGCGCGGGTATCGACGGACGGGCAGAGCGTTGACGCACAGGTGCGCCAACTGACCGAGGCCGGATGCGCCAAAATTTTCCAGGAGACGGCCTCGGGAGCAAAGTCAGACCGGACGCAGCTGCGCAAAGCGATAACCGCTCTTGGCCCTGGTGACGTGCTGGTGGTCACGCGCCTCGATCGCTTGGCGCGCTCTACTCGTGACCTTCTCAACACCCTAGCGATGGTAACCGAAGCCGGGGCTGGGTTCCGGTCCCTCGACAATGGATGGGCTGATACGACAACTCCACACGGTCGGCTGCTTGTGACGATCCTGGGCGGCCTGGCAGAGTTCGAGCGGTCATTGATCCTGTCTCGGACAGGCGAAGGCAGGGCGCGGGCGATGGCGCGGGGCGTCCGTATGGGGCGCAAGCCGAAGCTGTCACCGCATCAACGCGTCGAAGCTTTGCAGCGGCGCGATGCTGGGGAAAATGTCACTGATATTGCTCGGTCTTACAATGTAAGTCACAGCACGATATCCCGCCTCGCATAGAGCAAGGCGGACTACGAAGTCATATTGCGCAGTATGTCCGAACGGATACTATTCGCGACGCCATTTATCTGGATGACCCTTATCTGTATTGCGCACACGTTCAACGTGGCGAGTTGCGTCGGGCTTATGCTCTTTTGCCCAATCAATCGCTTCGCGCTGAGTCGGAAGAACCTTTGACGCACGGTCCGAATTAGGATTGCGAACAGCATAATCTCCCTGATCGCGTTGCTCGATAAAAACTTCTTTTTTTGTCATTCGCCTTCCTCCTTTATTTTACAATCCTGAGATGGGTTGTCTTTCCTTGATTGGAAATTGCGATCCCGTATAAGCTCGACAGCTCTGATGTGTTTACATGAAGTAATTGCGACAGATCGGATATCGTATAACCAAGCTGTTTCGTGTGAGCATCAATGAGATCTGGCAACACAGTGGCTGGTTCGCGCGGGAAATCCAATTCAACGGGCTACCGTGTGCGCCATCTATTGATACTGAACTGCTGCCAAAGATACCGCTGCTGGTTGTCAGTTAATAACCCCAAGCGACCGGCGCGGTGGAGAAGCCCTTGCATCGAAACGCGCCAAATCGGTTTCAGCTCGGCAAACAACCGAACATCAATCCGACGATTCAAAGCGCCACGAATATCGCGAGCCGGCATAAGGAAGGCGCTCGCAAATAGGTTTGCCTCTTGCTCCATTTCTTTTGTTGGCTGTCCCCTGTGCATCAC
>NZ_VRVA01000264.1:0-2020 GCF_008039945.1 Methylobacterium sp. WL64 | reverse complement strand
CCCGACCCTCGCTGACGCGAGGCCCACCCTCCCCCGCAGAGGGGGGAAGGGACGCGCCTGGGGTTGGCCTTGGCCCCAATCCCAAAAAAACCAACCGAGGATCCTGCCGATGGATGGCCATTTCTCCGGCTACGCCAGCGTGTTCGGCGTGCCCGATCTCGGCCGCGACGTGGTGGTGCCGGGCGCGTTCGCGACCAGCCTGGCCCGGCGCGGGGCAGCGGGGGTGAGGCTGCTGTTCCAGCACGATCCGGCCGAGCCGATCGGGCGCTGGCTGTCGCTCCGGGAGGATGCCCGCGGCCTGTTCGCCGAGGGGCAGCTCAACCTCGCAGTGCAGCGCGCCCGGGAGATCGACGCGCTGATGCGCGGCGGCGGCCTCGACGGGCTGTCGATCGGCTTCCGCACCCTGTTGGCCCGCAAGGGCGCGGCCGGCGAGCGCCGGCTTCAGCGGGTCGACCTCTGGGAGATCTCCCTGGTGACCTTCCCGCTGCAGCCGCAGGCCCGGGCGAGCCCGGATCGCACCCCGTCGGCCGAGGAGATCCGCGGCCTCGCCCGGAAGATCGCTCCCAACCCCGCCGCCTGCCGCGCCCCTTGCCCGCGCCCGGCGGCCCGGTCCCGCTTCACCCACCCCAGCCACGAGGTCGTTCGATGATGTCTCACACCACCGCGCTGTCGAGCCCCGCCCCGGAGACCAAGGCCGCGCTGCCCGGCCTGGAGAACAAGGCCGGCCGCCCCGGGGCCGAACCGGTCCAGCCGGCGCTGGACGAACTCGCCACCGCCTTCGAGGCGTTCAAGGAGACCAACGAGACCCGCATCGCCCAGATCGAGGGCCGGCTCGGCACCGACGTGCTCACCGAGGAGAAGCTCGCCCGGATCGACGCGGCGCTGGACGCCGCCCGCACCCGGCTCGAGCGGATCGGCCTCGACCGCGCCCGGCCGGCGCTCGGCCAGCCGGGACCCCGGGAGGATGGGGCCGCGCAGGAGCACAAGGCGGCCTTCGACCTCTACGTCCGGGCCGGCGAGAGCGCGGGGCTCAAGCGTCTGGAGGCCAAGGCCCTGTCGGCCGGCTCGGGGCCAGACGGCGGCTATCTCGTGCCGCAGACCATCGAGCGGACCGTGCTCGCGCGCCTCGCGCAGGTCTCGCCGATCCGGTCCATCGCCAGCGTGCAGCAGATCTCGGGCGCCCAGTACAAGCGCGCCGCCGCGGTCGGCGCCCCGGTGACCGGCTGGGTCGCCGAGACCGCGCCGCGTCCCGGCACCGACGGGCCGGTCCTGTCCGAGATCGCGTTCCCGGCCATGGAGCTCTACGCCATGCCGGCCGCGACCCAGACGCTGCTGGACGATGCCGTGGTCGATCTCGACGCGTGGCTCTCCGCCGAGGTCGAGATGGCGTTCGCGGAGCAGGAGGGGGTGGCCTTCGTCACCGGCAACGGCGCCAGCCGCCCGCGCGGCTTCCTGAGCTACGACACCGTGCCCAACACCGCCTGGGTGCCGGGCAAGCTCGGCGTCGTCGCCACCGGGGCGGCCGGGGCGTTCCCGTCGACCAACCCGTCCGACGTGCTGTTCGACCTAGTCTACGCCCTGCGTGCGGGCTACCGCCAGAATGCCGGCTTCGTGATGAACCGGCGGACCCAGAGCGCGATCCGCAAGTTCAAGGACGCGCAGGGCAACTACCTCTGGCACCAGCCGCTCACGGCCGCCCAATCCGCGACGCTGATCGGCTTCCCCGTAACGGAGGCGGAGGCGATGCCGGAGATCGCGGCGGGCAGCCTGTCGGTGGCGTTCGGCGACTTCCGCCGGGGCTACCTGGTGGTAGACCGCACAGGCCTGCGGGTGCTGCGCGACCCGTACTCGGCCAAGCCCTACGTGCTGTTCTACACCACCAAGCGCGTCGGCGGCGGGGTGCAGGATTTCGATGCGATCAAGGTTCTGAAGTTTGGGTGAGCCTTGGCGTGGCTGACAGGCGCGTCGAATCCTCCCCCCTTTGCGGGGGAGGGTGGCGCCTGCGTCAGCAGGGGGCGGG
>NZ_VRVA01000263.1:0-2210 GCF_008039945.1 Methylobacterium sp. WL64 | reverse complement strand
GCACTGGACTGGTCTAACGGCCCGAAAATCTGCTCTAGCAAATCATCGGTTTCGTCGTCCTTCGCCTTGGCTTGTTTTTTGGCCATCAACTACAATCCTGTAGGCAAATGGACGACGATGAAGCCGACTTCTGCCCTGCCGATTTTACGAACCGATCCCGTCCGGTCGCCACGTAGCGTAAACGGCCCTAAGCTTCCGATATCACGGGAGGCCTCGCCATGATGCCGGACACCATAGCAATCCCCGACCATCTGCGCTCCCGCCTCGAACGGCTGGCGGCGGAACGCGACCAGGAGGCCGCTGCCTTCACGGCCTCCCTCCTGACCGTGGCGGTCCAGATGATGGAACAGCAGGACGGCGACGAATTGCGGGCCATGCTGGAACGGGGACCGTTCGACGTGCCGGCCTCGGACGGGACGGCGAACGCGGCCAGGTCCGCGCTGTGCATCCTCGACGCGGCGGGCGACATGGCGCGGGAGGCGGTCGGGCGCTTCCTCGACGGGGATGTCATCAACCATCCGCGCATCCGGCCGTCGATGATCCTGCCGCTGCTCGATGGCGTCTCCGATCTCGACCTGGCGCGACGCGACGGCGACGCGGAGAACGCCGCTTCTATCACGCGCCGGCTGCTCGACCTCTGGAACGGCACGGCCTGAACCCCCGAGGCAGGGCGGGAACGCGGGGCAGGGCGCATGCCCTGGGGCGCGTCATAAGTGGGCGCGTCCGCGCCCTTCCATTCTTGCCGGCGATGGCAAAAGGCCCGGCGCGGTGCCGGGCCTCTCGTCGTCAATCTGGATCAAATTCGGCAACCGTGCCGCGATGGCCGCACCCGCTGCACATCGCCGGGCTGGCCGGGGTGAATTCATGGTCCCCGTTTTCGGCATTGTCCGGGTCGGTGCCGTCCGGGGTCACGCGAACCCAGACGGTTGCCGCAATGTCGATGCGGTCGGCGCTGCCGCATGCCGGACAGGCCATGTCGAACAGGGCGCTCATGCTGCCTCCCGCACGGCGTCTGCCGTCTGGCCGGTCAGGAAGTCGGCGGCGCGCTGCGCGTGGCTGGCGGCGGTGAAGATCGCCCGCTTGTCGGCTTTCAGGATGCCGAGCCAGTGGGCCAGATAGTCAGCATGATCGGCGCGGGGTTCCGGGGTCAGGTCGAGGCCGGCCATGACGAAGGCCGCGCCCAGTTCCGCCACCAGCTCTTCGAACGCATAGGCCTGATCCGCGAACCGCTTCCCGAACGTCCGTGCAAGCCGGCGCTCGTGGCCGGTCCAGTGCGTCAGCTCGTGGGTGAGGGTCGCATAGTAGCTTTCCGCGTCCCTGAACGCCTGTAGGGGCGGCATCTGCACCATGTCCGCACCGGGGACATAAAACGCCCTGTTGCCACCGTGCCGGATGGTCGCGCCGGTCGCCGCTGCGAACGCCTCGGCGCGCTCGATCCGCTCAATCCCCGCGGGCAGGGCAGGGGCCGGGGTCCGGTAGCTGTCGGGCAAGCCGTCGATCTGCTCGACGTTGAACACGCTGTATCCCTTCAAAAACGGGATGCGCTGTTCCGTGTCCTCGCCGGTCGCCTCGTCGGTGCCGGTCCGGTTGATCGCGCCCGCATAAACAACGGTAGTGCCTTTCTCGCCCTTCCGAACGCATGCGCCGAGTTCGATCGCCTGCTTGAAGGTCATCCACGTTGCCGAGGCGTAGCCGTTATCTGTGGCCGCTCCCCACAACATCAGAATATTGATCCCGCGATAGGGGACGCCATTGCCGCGCAGAGGCAGGCGGATCGGTCCGCTAATGGTTTGGCCGCTGCTCCACGGCTTGTGCCAAGGCTTCACGCCCGCCTCTAGGCTGGCAACGATCTGGTCGGTTACTTTGGTGTAAAGGTCTGCTTTCATTGGCTTTTCTTTCTTGGTTTGAAGGGTTGCGCATGCAACCCTGCTAGGCCAAGCGCCAATGAGCGGGGGGAAGCCGTCCAGGACCGGCGGCCGGGGAGGGGGATCACCCGGTTTGCAGCCCTTGCGAAAACCGGGGACACCCCGGCCGACGCGCCCTTGCGTCCAGTCCTTGACGGCGGGGGCGGTCAGCCCCTCTTGCCGATCGCGGACGCGATCATGACGACTGCCGGCGCAGCCGGCCCTAAACGGGAGGCGGCGCAGGCGCCGTGGGGGGAGTGGGAGACGTCCGCGCAGCAGTCGGGAACGGCGGGCCGGCAATGAGCC
>NZ_VRVA01000262.1:0-2214 GCF_008039945.1 Methylobacterium sp. WL64 | reverse complement strand
ATGAACCACTATAGTGGTTTAGTGGTATAACGGCTTAGTGGTCTGGTGGCATGGTGGCTTACCGCTAAACCACTTTGAAACGGGTGATTCGGCTGATAGGCTTGGCCGTATGAAAACGATCGCCCTCGTGACCCAGAAAGGCGGCAGCGGCAAAACCACCATTGCCGCCAGCCTCGCCGTTGCCGCCGCCGAAGCCGGCGAAACCGTCATTGTCCTGGATCTCGACCCGCAGGGCTCGCTGATCGCCTGGGGCAACGACCGTGAGGCCGAAACGCCGGCCGTGGACCAGATCGACAGTGACCGGTTGAGCCGCCTGCCCGAATTGCTGGCCAGCCTGGACAAGGCCGGCATGACCCTCGTTCTGCTCGACTGCCCCGGCATCGCCTCGACCGCCAGCAACCTCGCCATGAAAGCGGCCGACCTGTGCCTGTTGCCCGCGCGGCCGACCTTAATGGATATCCGGGCGTCCAAGGCGACCGTGCAGACCCTCATGGGCCTGTCCCGTCCCTTCGCCTTCGTTCTCAACCAATGCCCGCCCCATCGCAGCAGCGGCCGCGCCACTGACGCCGCCGAAGGTCTGCACATGATGGGCAGCCTGGCCGCGCCGATGCTCGGGCTTCGTGCCGACTATCAGGACGCCATGGCGGCCGGGCAGGGCGTCACCGAATACAGCCCCCAGGGCAAGGCGGCCGACGAGATGCGGCAGCTCTGGGCCTGGACCGCGAAACGCCTCAACGACAAGGAAAAGCCGAATGGCAAAGCGAACGTCCTTCCTCGCCAAGCTCGAACAGGAACTGCCTGAGACGCCGGAGCCGGCAGCGCCGTCCGCCCGCGTCGCAGCACCCGAGCCGAAGCTACAGGCGAAGCCCCCAGCCAAGCCCGACGTGGTCAAATCGACCATCTACATTCCGCCGGCCGTGCATCAGCGGTTGCGGGAAATCGCCTTCACCGAACACCGCCGCGTGCATGACCTCATCATGGAGGGCCTCGACCGCGTGCTGGAAGACCGGGGCCATCCCGAGCGAACCGGCGACCGGAAAGGGTAGGGGGCATGTCACTACACCACCATGCCGTTAAACCACTAAACCACTGTAGTGGTATGACGGTGCAGTGGTAGGCAGAACCGTCTGGCTATGTATGAAACTCACGGCGGTGATTTTTCATTTTTAGCTTTTCATAGTTTGAGCTAGACTCGCCGCACCATGCAGAAGGACACCGCCAAGCTCCTCGTTCTGGACCTCAAGCCTCGCAACCACAACGAGGCGTCGAAGCCGGCTGAACTCATTCAGGTCAGCGGCCATCACGAGCTGACCCTGAACGCCCGCCGCGCGATCACCGTCCTCTGGCACAACGCCCACATGCAGGGCGTCACGGAGGGCAGGGACTACACGATCGAGATCGACGCCCTCAAAGCAGACGGCCACAAGGGCTATGAGCGGGTGGAGGAGGCGGTGACGGCCCTGATGCGGGCGATCCTCACCGTCCGCATGCCGAACGGCAAGACGCGCCGCGTCCAGTTCCTCGGCGGTAACGACATGGACGACCCGGACCGGCCGGCCGGCGTCCTGACCTACAGCTTCGACCGCCGCCTGGTCGATATCCTGAAAACCTCGACCATCTGGGGCAAGATCAAGCTGCCCGTGCTGATGGCCTTTTCATCGAAATACGCCGTCAGCCTTTACGAGAATGTCGCGCAGCTGACCGGCCTTGGCCTGAAACAGATGCACCAGTTCACGCTTGATGAATTCCGCGAAATGCTGGGCGTCATGCCCGGCAAATACAAGACGTTCGGCGAGTTGAACAAGCACGTGGTCAAGCCGGCCGTGGACGAGATCAACGCGCTCGCCGCCTTCAACGTCTATGTCCTGCCGGTGAAGCAGGGGAAGCGCGTAGCGGCTGTCCATATCCACTGGGCGACGAAAGATGCCGACGCCCTTCGGGAGGCGTTCGCGGAGAGCGAGCGCCCCCGCATCGGCCGCCGCGCCCGTATCACCGGCACCGTCGAAGCCGTCCTGCCGCCGCATACGTCCGTACGCCGCCTGGAGCGGACCGAGCGCCTGGCCCGTAAGGCCCGTTCCCCCAAAATCTCATAGTTGCGGCCATTCCTGCCCTTGGAAACCAGCCCTTTAGCGGGCTTCCCCCAAAGTCTCATAGTTGGGAGGAGGGGTAGCCAACAGGCAGCGATCTTTCCCCCAATCCCTCATAGTAACGCCC
>NZ_VRVA01000261.1:0-2303 GCF_008039945.1 Methylobacterium sp. WL64 | reverse complement strand
AGTCATCCGTGCCGCCGAGACCGGCCGACACGAGCGGTCACGGCTAGGGTTGCTGACGGGCGTCCTGAAGCCGGAGCGCATCACCCAAATGTGGGAAGATTGCATGCTAATCCCGAATGGGCTTCGGCTCCGGCTTAGCCGTTCGTGTCAGGCTTTGGATCCCCCGTGGAGGACGACCTGCCTTTCCAGCGATCGCAGCCTCCTGTTGCTCAATGAGTTCGCGGGCCGGCTGATCGCCGTCGAGACCGCCGAGGATCTCCATCGGCACGCGCCGGTTCGATGCCCGGGAGCCATCCTCGAATACGATGTCGAACAGGATGGAGCCTCGATCCTGAGGCAACTGCTTTAAGCGCTTGGCCATGCCGAGCTGATACCTACGCCGCCCAAAATCGACCAGTCGCAACGGGGTCAGGCGACAACCCATGCGAAGGGTAATAGACAGAGCAGGAATAGCCCGGACGTGACGAGCACAGCCATGACCTCACGGTGCTCGATGATCGCAGTGCGGGAGAAAGTCAGCATGGGGGGACCAGGATCGATGTTCGACCCCACCACTGTGCCGGTTCAAGCTTGACGGATCGAGGGCGCACAGTACCAGGGTCAGAACTAAAGTCAGCCTGTCACGTACTGGCCACATGGGTCTCGGTTACGCCGTGAGGGCGTCCCAGCCCACGAGCCGCTCAGCCTCATCCCGCCACGCATCCCGTGTGCCCCGTGCTTCGACAAGCTCGGAGCGCAGCGCGTCGACGCAGACGCGGAGGTCTCCAATCTCGATAGCACTCTCGACGAGCAGATCCTGTGCGGACGCGAGTTGGCGTTGAAGCTCAGCGTTCTCTATCGCCAGAGCCGCCATCACGGCTGCGGGATCGGTCTCACGCGCCACGAGCATCGGGCGAGCCGATCGCGCCGGCCGCTGCGGCGCTCAGTGCGACGGCAACCACCACGAGGAAGCCAGCTGTCATCATAGGGCGGGGTCCTTTGGTTTCCGCCACTGAACCCAAGGGCTCTTAATGGATCATTAACCTTGACCATTAGGCCGACGATCTCGGATCCAGCGTTGGGCAAGAGCTGGGGGGCCCGTCGAACTGCTGCGGAGCCTGCACAACAGGAGGCAGGCTGGAGCCGCTCAACTTACTATCCCGGACCGGATGCAGTGGCGTTGAGCTGAACCCGCATTGCCTTGCCAGGTCGGAAATGGATGGCGGTCCTGGCCTCGACCTCCACCGCCTGACCAGTCCGCGGGTTGCGAGCGGAGCGGGCTTCCCGATACCTGACCTCGAACGTGCCAAAGCCGCGTAGTTCGACACGGTCGCCATCCACCAATGCAGCGCCGATGCGATCAAGGATGGCGTCGACGACTGCCTCGACATCCTTGGCGTAGAGGTGAGGGTTCTGCTCCGCGATGCGGATGACGAGGTCGGATCGGATCATGATCGCTCGTCCCTCTGGAAGGAAACGTCATCATCGTAGGTGCTTCGGCATGCCAAAAGAAGCGAGGCCAATTCCATTTCCGCCCGTTGGTCTCTGATGTTCTTGAAAACCCATTCTTAGGAAGTATGCCATGGCTCGCTCACCCGAACAAAAGCGTTCAGTCCCGCCGATGACGCCCGAAGATCTCGGAGCCCGCATGGCAGACGATCATACTCAGGCGCTACGCGAGGAGAGCGAAAAGATCGGCACTAAGATCAATGACGCCTACGAGAAGCTCGCCTCCAAGTTCCGGAGCAGATCAGACAAGGCAAGAGCGGCGATGGATACTAAAAGGAGCGAGACCAAGCGCGCGCTGCTGAAGCGTCGCTTCGAATTATACGCTGACGCTGCAAACGAGCTTGAGATGCGATTGGCGGACCGGCAGGGATCAGACCGCACCGATAGCGATTGATGCACCGGTAGTTCGCTGCGGATCATGGTTCCATCGGATGGGCTGCCATGATGGCGGCTGCCAGCACCGTCCGAAACCCCTTCTCATGTGGCCCAGACCGCTCCACCATCACGAAAGCTGGCGAAGCGCTCACGAGGGCCGCGAGGTCGAGGCTGTGTCCGCTGGCGAAGCGATAAGGCCCCGTCGCCGGATCCCGCATGTAGGCGTCGATCGCCGCGACGATCTCCTGGCTGCTGATACGGCCGGCCTTGCGCAGGTCCGCAATGGTCGAGGGTCTGTCCCGCATGGTCGCGCTGATCATTCCCCTCCGTTGACTTAACTGTGCCGCCCGGCCGACATGCCATGATGGGCCGATGGGACATGTAAGGCGAGAAGTCTGCTTTCAACGTCGAGCATAGGTGAGCCCGCTTACCTGCGCCTG
>NZ_VRVA01000260.1:0-2387 GCF_008039945.1 Methylobacterium sp. WL64 | reverse complement strand
AATTAAATTTGCGAATAAATTCTGTTTTCGCCATCGCTATCATCAAAATTTATAGGTGGCCAAATAATGCCCCATTCAACCTGACTAGCAATTAACATATTACATTTAGAAACAGCGTTATTACGAATATAGCTCATTCTGTTTAACCATTTTCGATTATTTATAGCACCCGAAGATTTGATCTTTTACTCGTGGTCTTCAAACCAACTCTGAAATTCATCGACCTCCAGAGGACGAGCAAAGAAGTAGCCCTGGGCCTCGTCGCATTGCATCGCCAAAAGCAGATCGGCCGCCTCAACGGTCTCGATGCCTTCCGCTACCACACGGTAGCCGAGATCATGCGAGAGGCCGATCATCGAGCGCACGAGCGACATCTCCTTCTGGCCTTCGCTTAGTTTCAGTACGAAGCTTCGGTCGATCTTCACGACGTGGGCTGGCAGATCCTGAAGATAGGCGAGGCTGCTGTAGCCGGTGCCAAAATCATCGATCGCTAGGCGAACCCCGGCGGCGGCAAGCTCGTCCAACTGGCGCCGCGCGTTGATAGCATCCTGCATGATAGCGCTCTCAGTCACCTCCAACTCTAGTCGCTCCGGTTCCAGACCGAGCCGCTCAAGCGCGACCTGGACGGAATGGGCGAAATCCATTTCGTGCAGGTTGGCAGCCGAGACGTTGACCGAAATCACAATCTCACGCTTGGCGTCTCGCCAGCGACGCGCCTGCGCGAGGGCTGTTTCCAGAACGAAGGCCGTCATGGCTTGGGCGTGTGGTGAGTGCTCGATGACCGGGACGAACTCGCTGGGAGACACGGGGCCCAAGACCGGGTGGTTCCAGCGCAGCAGCGCTTCCGCGCCGATACATCGTCCCGTGGGCAGATCGATGCGCGGCTGGAACACTAGCCGCAACTGAT
Organism: Methylobacterium sp. WL64; assembly: GCF_008039945.1. Taxonomy (NCBI): domain Bacteria; kingdom Pseudomonadati; phylum Pseudomonadota; class Alphaproteobacteria; order Hyphomicrobiales; family Methylobacteriaceae; genus Methylobacterium; species Methylobacterium sp. WL64. The sequence continues at coordinate 1,480 of NZ_VRVA01000260.1, read as the reverse complement.
CACCAGCAAGCAGTGCCAACCCGAAGTCCTGCAGCAGTCTGTATCGGCGATGATAGGCTTGATCGGCCGCGAGTGAATAGATGCCGACTAGATCGGGCGACATGCGGGCTTCCTGAACCGCGCCGTAGAGGGCTCGCAGTACGTCTTGCGGTCTGGTCGATCCGGGCGCAAAGACGGTCACACCGATGGCGCTGGTCATAAGCATTCCAGTGATGGAGCGCTGCTGCGCCTCCCTCTGTCCGTCCGTCAGCTGACGGACATAATCGTCTTGTCGGACTCCCGGAGGCGCCAGGAAGGCGAATTGCGTGGCCGCCGTGTGATAGAGCTTGAGCTCTCTACCGATGTCACGGTGTATTCCGCGCGCGGTGTCCCTGATTAAATCGTCGATGCGGCCCAGGCCCATGACGCGGGCATAGGCATTGATCTGTTCGGGACGCGCGAGATCGATGAGCACGGCAAGCCGAGCCTCGTCCGGACGCTCGGCCGCGAGATCGGACAGGTCATCAAGGAACTGGTTCCGGCTCGGCAGGCCGCTCAGCGGGTCGATCCGGCCGAAGGCATGCTGAAACTCGATCTGCGCCATGACCATCGCGGCCAAATCTTTCAGGGCGGCGACCTCGGCCTCAGTGGCAGCGCGCGGCTCAGTTCCTAAAACGCATAGGGCGCCGAGCCCGTAACCTTCGCGGGTCACCAGCGGCGCGCCGGCATAGAAGCGGATGCCGCTGCGGCCGAGCACGCTGTCGGCGTAGCAGGCATCTTTCTTGAAGTCGGGGATCACCAGAACGTCGGTGGTCTCAGCCACCTGTCCGCACGGCGCCTGTTCCCGCGGGATCGATGAATGCTCGACGCCGACGCGCGACTTGAACCATTGCCGGTCGCGGTCCGTCAGCGACACCGCTGAAATTGGCAGGTTGAAGATCTGGCTAGCCATCCGCGTGATGCGGTCGAAGCTCTCGCTCGGCGGCGTGTCGAGCAGGTCGTACTGTTGAAGTGCACTCAGGCGCGCTTCCTCGGAACGGTCCTTGTGTAAAATTTCAGACATAGTGCGACTGCAAGCCTTCGTGCGGCAAAGGTAAGGGCGGCGCTTTCACCCGACCTGAGCCTCATATCCCCCTGATCCATCTAACTGAAAAACCCTTGCCAAACTCTGTTTGTAGCAGGAAGGCGGCCTTACAGCATCAAAAAAGCGTGTCTTATAGCTGGATCGACTAGATCGTAACACGCAAAGGAGGAAAATTAACGGTATCTGAGCGATTTTCCGGGTTTGAAAGCGGCATTTCTCCTAGTGCCGAAAGCATAATTGCTGCTTGCCACCCTTTGCGGAGCCTCGGGCGGCCTAATCGCCCGCGACTTAGAGCGCCTAACAGAACCGTCTGATCTGGTTGAGAGTGATGAGGCTGGCGGCGAGGCTCGTGAAGGCCTCGTAGATGTCTGCGCGTCGCTCGTAGCGGATGGGCAATCGACGGAATCGGTTGAACCA
>NZ_VRVA01000259.1:0-2389 GCF_008039945.1 Methylobacterium sp. WL64 | reverse complement strand
CATCATCTCGCCCGAGTGGACGGCTTGGCTGCGGCTGGCGCGGACCCCAGACCCGCTATCTAAACTTGGATCGTCCGCCTTCGCCTCGCCGGCACAGGGGGGAGGGTGCAAATCCGCGAACCGCACGCCTACTGAAGTTCTAATCCTGTCAGAATCGGGGAAAACGGAACCGAAAAAGGGCTGCCGACAAGCGGCGGGCGACCTCAACTGATCAGGCCATTCTGGAACCCGCGCGGGTCGTGGCGCGGGAATAGCTATGCGGTAGGCGCACGCAGGCGGACGGTATGATGAACGAAGAGGACCTGCTCACCGGCGCAGGGCTGCTGCCGTGTTTCGCGTCATCGGTCAGCGAACTGGCCGATGCGATCCGTGCGGCTGCTAAATCTGGTGGGTCGGAGGGCGCAGCCCCGCGCAACGCTGAGGCTCACCTGCTGACGATCAGAGCCAACGCGGCGAAAGACACGCCCGGCTTGTACGACGCCCTGGATGCGGTCCGGTTGGCCGTACGCGCCGTCGAGGACATCGCCCGGCGGCAAGCGATGCTGGTCCCGAACCACGCGAAGCTTCTGGGCGCCGCCCGAACCCATGCGCTGAGCGCCCTCGACTTCCTCGCCGCGGTGCTGCGCGTAACCAAGCCAAATGCGCGGACCTAGGCAAGTTGGTAAAGCCGTGCGGCGTTGCAGGATGACGACAACCGACCATGTGCTTGCTACAGCACCCTTCTATCCCGCCTGCGCGCCCGAGGCGTTCGCGACACCACACGGCGCTGCGGCGGGCAGTCGCGTGAGGGTCGGTGCAGCGGTGGGACTGGAGACCGCAAGCGCCGGCTCACGGCCTACAGCTTCAGTTGCGAGGTCCCGTCGCGATACCTGTTGATATTCGCCGCAGGACCGGGGAGGCGGGCAACTATGCTGCGTGGTCAGGGTTGAGTGCTCGGTCTCACCACATCAGCAGAGGCGCGCCGTTGGGCGTGACCACACAGCTATGGATACGGCACAGCTCCAGTCATTGGTCCCCACCCATATCGACATTAATGACCGCGCTGCACGTGCAGCGCTCGCTGCCCGCCTAGGCGTCACCGAAGAACGGCTACGCAAGACGGTTCGCCTCGTCGGTTCGCGCGTGCGAACGATCGAGGCTCATCACCAAGCCTAAAGGCAGTAAGCCATGAGGGTGCAGCCTGTGCTACGCCCGAGGCGTGTCAAACATGCAGTGCGCAACCATTCGGCGGTTGCGTGCTGCAGTGCGATGGTTTAGCTTTGCACTGCGAGATGGCGATGGCGTCGCGATCCCGCTGCCCTTCTTGGGCGTTTCCTCCCTAGACTTCGGGCCGCTCCTTCGGGGGTGGCCTTTTCTTTGTCCGGGGCGGCTTCGGTAGCCGAACCGAATGCCGGCGGCAAGCACGATGATGCCAATTGCATCTGTTCCCCACGGAAGCTTGAACGATATCGATCACGATGACGTTCAGCCCACGACCGATCAAACCGATCCGTCTGGAGGAATGTCCATGTCGATCAAGACAATTGCTCTCGCTAGCGCACTCTCTGTCGCGATGGCAGGCGCAGCTTTGGCTCAGACACCGGCCGGCGGTGGCAGCGCCGAAGGCAACATGAACAATCCGGGTTCCGTAAAGAGCAACTCCGAGAAGTCCATGGAGACCGGTGCAGGCTCGATGGGGACTGGCATGGTGCCTGGCACCAGCGGCGGTCCGCGCGTCGATACCCCCGGTGCGCCTGCCGGCAGCGGCTCTGGCAACGGCACCACCGGTAGCGGTGCAGCCCCAAGCGGCAAGTAAGGTCTATCAGCCCCGCGGTCCTCTTGCTGCGGGGCTACTACAACGCTCCCGATCCGGGCGGCGACAAGCTTGCAGCGGACGCTACCGTCCCAATCTATTGGCAGACGCGCACACGGCGAATGTGCTCGTCGCCGTAGGGATCGATGTAGCCACGCCTCTCGAAATGGCAGACCGGGCCTACGTCCTCCTCGACGTATACCGGCGCGGGCGCGCGGTAGACTGGGCGGCCGGGATAATATCCGTTGTTGGCCGAGGCGATGGCACTGCCCGCGACGACACCACCAAGCAAGCCTAGCGCTGCAGCACCGCCAACCCCGATGCCGTCGCGCGCATGGGCGGCCGGATCAACACTAAACAGGATGAGAGCGGTCAGGGCGGCCGTGCCGCCTGTCCGCAGGAGAGAGCCACGAATCGCAGACCTCATGAGCGTGAACGGCCCCGCGCTGGAGCGCATGGCCGCCGAACCACCAGACCCATCCAGTGCGGCCGCTTATCGGCAGCCGTGGTCAGGGTGCGACGGGTCGGTTAACGAAGCCCTGCAGATGCCTCTCAGTAACCCCTTGGGGGTGGCGGGGGTGGTGGCCTATCATCATC
>NZ_VRVA01000025.1:0-61937 GCF_008039945.1 Methylobacterium sp. WL64 | reverse complement strand
GGGGGCGGGCAAGGGGGAGGCGGGTCGAAAGACGTGCGCCTCACGCGCCGCGACAGCCTGCCTAGCGGCTCCCGCCCCGTACCCGGCGACCCACGACGATCGCCGCGGTCGCGATGCCGACGAGCAGGAGCATCGGGTGGAGCCCGGTTCGTGCCGAGGCCCGGTTCAAAGCAACTTCCACACCGCCGGCGATATTGACGACGGCCGGCACCACGCGCGTATCCAGGAACATCTTCGGGGCACTGGGTCCCGAAGGTTTCCTCAGCATGTAGTCGTATCCAACGGTCATATTAACCTCTGTTATAAACATAAGATATGGGTGGGTATTATTCGCAAGTGTGTGCGGTTTCCGGGAAACACGGATCGACGGCAGGTGTTTCCTTGTCATTCAGGTTCGGAGTGCGCCTCTTGGAAAAGCCGACGTTCAAGCCCTACCGACGTCCCTCCGGCGGATGGGGATCGGCGTTCTCGGTCGGCAACATCCTGAGGCGTGAGGGCGTCCTGGCGAGTGTCCCGGTCGCGTTGACGCGTCACAACAAGGTCGACGGCTACCAGTGCAACAGCTGCGCCTGGGTGAAGCCGGCAAGCCCGCTCCCGTTCGAGTTCTGTGAGAACGGGGTCAAGGCCGTCGCCTGGGAGCTGACATCCCACCGGTGCACGCCGGACTTCTTCGCCGCCCACACGGTGACCGAACTCCGCGACTGGGACGATTACCATCTCGAACAGACCGGCCGCCTGACGCATCCGCTGCGCTACGATGCGACCAGCGACACCTACGTGCCGGTGTCATGGGGCCATGCGGTCGAGGAGATCGCCCGCGAATTGCGCGCGGTCGAGGACCGCAAGAAGGGAACGGTGTTCTACAGCTCCGGCCGCCTGTCCAACGAGGGCAGCTACCTCTACCAGCTCTTCGCCCGGATCTACGGCAACAACAACCTGCCGGACAGTTCCAACATGTGCCACGAGACGACCTCGGTCGCCTTGCCGGCGAGCATCGGGCAGGCCATCGGCACCGTGGCGCTCGACGACTTCGCCAAGGCCGACTGCCTGCTCTTCTTCGGCCAGAACCCGGGCAGCAACTCGCCGCGCATGCTCCACCCGTTGCAGGAGGCGAGTCGGCGCGGCGTGCCGATCATCACATACAACCCCCTGCGCGAACGCGGGCTCGAGCGCTTCCTGAACCCGCAATCGCCGACGGAAATGCTGACCCGCAAGGACACCCGGATCAGTTCGCAATACCATCAGGTCAAGGCGGGCGGCGACCTCGCGGCGCTCACCGGGATCTGCAAGGCGGTGGTGGCCCTGCACGACGAGGCGCTGGCGGCCGGCGGGGCGGCGGTGCTCGATGAAGCCTTCATCAAGGACCACACGCACGGCTTCGAGACCTTCGTGGCCTGGTTGCGGGCACAAGACTGGGACGTGCTCGAGCGCCGCTCGGGGCTGCACCGGGCGGACATGGAATCGACCGCGATGGTCTACAGCCGGTCGCGGACCGTGATCGGCGTCTACGGCATGGGGCTGACCCAGCACCGGGCCGGGGTCGAAACCGTGCAGATGCTGGTGAACCTCTTGATGCTGCGCGGCAATATGGGTCGCGATGGCGCCGGGATCTGCCCGGTGCGCGGGCATTCCAACGTCCAGGGGCAGCGCACGGTCGGGATCACCGAGAAGCCCGAGCTGTTCCCGCTCACGCGGCTCGGCGAGCAGTTCGATTTCGAGCCGCCCCGCGAGCCCGGATACAACACGGTCGAGGCCTGCGAGGCCGTCCTCAAAGGCGATGTCCGGGCCTTCGTGATGCTCGGCGGCAACTTCGTGCGCGCCATCCCCGATCACGGTCAGATGGAGCCGGCCTGGCGCCGGTTGCGCCTGACCGTCAACGTGATCACCAAGCTCAACCGAAGCGCGCTGCTTCCGGGGGAGATCAGCTACATCCTGCCGGTGATCGGGCGACTGGAGATCGATGAGACCGCGGCCGGCCAGCAGGTCCTCTCCATGGAGGACACCTCGGCCTGCGTCCACGGCAACCGCGGCCTGCGCAAGCCCGCCTCGCCGCACCTGATCAGCGAGATCCGCCTGATCTGCGAACTCGCCCTTAAGGTGCTCGATCCGAACCCGCGGGTGCGGTGGACGGATTACATGACCGACTACGCCGAGATCCGCCGGGAGATCAGCGCGACGCTGCCGGATTCGTTCTGGGACTACGAGCGGCGCATGTGGGAGCCCGGCGGCTTCCAGCGCGACCTGCCGGTGAAGCGGCGCGAGTGGCGCACCGATACGGGCCGGGCCAATTTCGTCACGCCGGGCGGGCTGGACGAGGATGCGGACATGCCCGATGTCGGGCACGACGTGCTGCGCCTGATGACGCTGCGCAGCAACGACCAGTTCAACACCACGGTCTACGGCTACGATGACCGGTTCCGCGGCATCAACAACACCCGCAAGGTGGTGCTGATGAACCGCTCGGACATCGACCGCCTGGGTTTGAAGGTCGGGCAGGCCGTGACGCTGAAGACATGCGCCGACGACGGCGTCGACCGTCGGCTCGCCGGCATGCTCGTCGTCGCCTACGACGTCCCGATCGGGTGCATCGGCGGGTACTACCCGGAATGCAACGTCCTGATGCCGATCTGGCACTATGCCGTCGGCAGCAAGACGCCCGCGGCCAAGACCGTCCCGGTCACCGTGCACCCGGAAGGCGACCGCGTGCTGGAACCGCAGCTGGCGGACGCCGCAGGTTAGCGCATCGTCCCGAAAGGTGGCCACCGGCTTTCGGAAGGAGACGATGCGGATCGAGGAGATCAAGCATCGTCCCGAAAGGTGGCCACCGGCTTTCGGAAAGAGACGATGCGGATCGGGAAGGTCGCGCATCGTCCTGGACGACAGGAACCGCGCCCCGGCGGCCTCACCCACGCTCTCATGGCGAGATCCGACCGGCGCGCCCGGCCCGATCCCGCCCGGCGCGGGTCGCACTCAGACGACTTGAAGGCCGAGCCGTCCGCAGATCCAGTCCTGCGCCGCCTCGATGTCGGCGAATGTCGGCGGGCACGGATCGTCTACCACGCCGAACCCGGCCTCGAGGAACCACTTGCCGGCATCGGCCTCGTGCAGGTCCGAGAGCCGCACGAGGACCGCGACGAGGAAGCCTTCGTGAAAGACGAGCTGGCTCTCCTGATCCTCGCTCCCGGTGCCGACCTGCACGGGTTGAAGGCGTAGGCTCATGCCGCGTCCCTCCCCCCGAGATGCAGATAGTTCGGCTTGAACTCGGCGAACGCCTCCAGGCCCGCGAGATCCGAGATCGTTACCTCCTGCCCCGAGAACGCGATCAGGCCGCGCCGCTGCAGGTTGATCAGGACGCGGTTGACGTGCACGGCGGCCAGCCCGGTGGTGTCGGCCAGGTCATCCTGGGTGACCGGAAGCGCGTAGCTCTGGCCCTGGCCGGCCGTGCGGCCGACGGCGCGCAGCCGCAACAGCAATTCGCAGAGCAGATGCGCGATGCGCTCGTCCGCGGAGCGGCGGCCGATGTTGACCAGCCATTCGCGCAGGGTCGCCTCGTCCACCAGGGTCGCCAGCCGCAGGGCGTGAGTGATGCCGGGATGGCGTTCGAGCAGGCCCTGGATGGTGAGGAGGTCGATCCGCACCACGTGACACGTGGAGAGCGTGCCGATCGCATGGTCCATGGCCTTCAGCAGCGCCACGTCGAGGTCGCAGTAATCGCCCGGAACCAGGTAGGCCATGATCTGGCGCGCGCCGCTCGCCCGGAGCTTGTAGCGGCAGGCGATGCCGTCGAGGATCAGGTAGACGCCGTCCGGTTTGTCACCCTCCCGGATCAGGGCGGTCCCGGGCTCGATGACCTGCGGGTTCGCGCTGATCCGCTGCAGCACGTCCTTGTCCTCCGCCGAGAGCTTGGCCAGGCTCTCGAGCTTCGCGATCAGAGGATTGTTCGTTGCCCCGGCGGGAGGCTTCGCACCGCCACCGGTATTCGTCATGTCGTCGTCCTGCATCGCCTCTCACCTGGGTCACGCACGGGGAATACGATCCCGTATTCGCCATCCGGCGGGGGCTGTTTAGATCAGCGCTTCGTGCATCGATACCCTGTCCAACGGTCGCAATACAAAGCGTCGGATATCGCACACGGGGTGCGGGCCGAGCGGCCCTGTCCGCCGCAGATCGCCTGATCCGCGACGGATGCATGCGGGCATGCGCCCGCTCGACTCTGCGACCCCTTGCACGGCCATTCCACCCCTGCATCGCCTGCTTCAGCGCCACGGGCGGACATGTCGGCGCCACGGAGCCGATGTGCAGAATAGGCGCCAATTCGCCGGCCGAATCTAAACCAGGATATTTTTCGGTTCGATTTTCAGAGGTAAGTTGAACAAATCAAAGGCTCTTTCAGCAGCATAGCGCCTGCTGTGTCAGGTTGTCGACTGCAGCCGATTGCCGGTCCCGCGGGTGTGGGGCGCGATCTACTGTAACCGGGGCTTCTTCTGCGAAGCTTCGATCCACCGAATTGGACCTGTGCCGGACCGCATCCCCGCTTGGGCGTGCGAGCATGGAGGCAGCGCGTTTGAGAGAGACCGTCCTCATCACCGGCGGCGCCGGTTTCATCGGATCCCATCTGGCGCGCGCGCTGCTGACCCGCAACTACAGGGTCCGTGTCCTCGACAGCCTGATCGAGCAGGTTCACGGGACGGAAGCAGAACCGAAACGGTTGCCGCACGAGGTCGAGTTCATCGAGGGCGACGTCCGCGACGCAGCCGCTTTGATACGAGCCCTGGACGGTGTGGGCGCGATCGTACACCTCGCCGCCGAGGTCGGCGTCGGCCAGAGCATGTACGCGGTCGAGCGGTACGTCTCGGTCAACGATTGCGGCACCGCCGCACTGTTCCAGCAGCTCATCGACCGGCCGGTGCGACGCGTGGTCGTCGCCTCCTCGATGAGCATCTACGGCGAGGGTCTCTACCGGGCCGGGGACGGCAGCATCGTCCAGGACGCGGTGCGCGGGCCGAGGCGCCCGGGCGAGCCCTGGGACCCGGTGGATGCGCAAGGGCATCCGCTCGTGCCCGTGCCGACCCCCGAGTGGAAGGCCCCGACCCTAGCGTCGGTCTACGCCCTGACCAAGTACGTGCAGGAGCGCCTGACCCTGACGCTCAGCCCGGTCTACGGCATGGAAGGCGTCGCCCTGCGGCTCTGGAACGTCTACGGGCCGGGGCAGGCGCTCTCGAACCCCTACACGGGCGTCCTCGCGATCTTCGCCGCGCGGCTGCACAACGGGCAGCCGCCGATGATCTTCGAGGACGGCGAGCAGCGCCGCGACTTCGTCCATGTCGAGGACGTGGCCGAGGCCTTCGTGCTGGCGCTCGAGCACCCGCGGGCACCCGGGAACGTCTACAATGTCGGGAGCGGCCGGGACCGGTCGGTCCGCGAGGTCGCCGAGATCCTCGCGCGGGCCATGGGCAAGCCGCATCTCGCGCCGGAGATCATCGCCCAGGCCCGGACGGGCGACATCCGGCACTGCATCGCCGACATCGGTCGGATCCAGCGGGACCTGGGCTTCGCCCCGCAGCGCGATTTCGCCGACGGGGTCGCCGAACTGGCGGCCTGGGTCGCCGAGCAGCAGGCCGTCGACCGCGTGACCGAGGCCCGCCGGGAACTCGAAGCCCGGGGGCTCGTCGCGTGACGGCGGCCCGCCCCCGTCCGCCGGGCGACCCGGCCGGCTGCAGCGTCCTGATCACCGGCGGCGCCGGCTTCATCGGTGCGAACCTCGCCGACAGCCTGGCCTCGGCCGGACACCGCGTCGTCGTCCTCGACACCCTGGCGCGCCCGGGCGTCGCGGCGAACCTGGCCTGGCTGGTAGAGCGCCATCCCGCCGCTCTGACGGCGGTGACCGGCGACGTTCGCGATGCGGACCTGGTCGCGGATTGCGTGGCCGAGGCGGATGTCGTCTTCCACCTCGCGGCCCAGGTCGCCGTGACCACGAGTCTCGTCGCGCCGCGAGAGGATTTCACGGTCAATCTCGGCGGCACGATCACGGTGCTCGAAGCCGCGCGCGCGCGGCGGGTGCCTTTCGTCTTCGCGTCGACCAACAAGGTCTACGGCAACCTGCCCGATCTGCCGGTGACCGCCGCGAACGACGCCTACGTCCCCGCCGATCCCGAGATCAGGCGCTGGGGCATCGCGGAGCGCCAGCCCCTCGATTTCCACACGCCCTACGGCTGCTCGAAGGGTGGCGCCGACCAGTACGTCCTCGACTACGCCCGCAGCTTCGGCATCCCGACCGCGGTCCTGCGGATGAGCTGCATCTATGGCCCGCGCCAGATGGGCACCGAGGACCAGGGCTGGGTCGCACATTTCCTGATCAGCGCCCTCGCGGGCCGGCCCATCAGCATCTACGGGGACGGGCGGCAGGTCCGCGACATCCTGCACGTCTCGGACGCGGTCACGGCCTACCGGGCGGCCTGGGCGCGGATCGAGAGCATCGCCGGCCAGGCCTTCAACCTCGGCGGCGGTCCGGACAATGCCGTGAGCCTGCGCCAGGTCCTCGCCCATATCGAGACGCTCGTGGGGCGCCCGGTCGATCACCGCTTCTCGGAGTGGCGCGCCGGCGACCAGCGCTACTACGTGTCCGACACGCGCCGCGCCGCCGCGATCCTCGGCCTTCCGGCCCCGATGCCGTGGCGGCAGGGCGTGGCCGATCTCGCCGCCTGGCTCACCCATGAACGGGACGGCGGCGCGACCCACGGCCTGCGCGATCGGGACAGGCCTCTGATGGGAGCGGCCGGATGAAGGTCGCCCTCGTCAATCCCGCCTGGGATTACCGCAACAGCATCTATTTCGGCTGCCGCGAGCCCCATCTCGCGCTCGAACTCGGCTACAGCGCCGCGCTCCTGACCGCCGCGGGCCACGACGTGCTGATGCTCGATGCGCACCTCTGCGGGCTCACGCACGCGCAGGCCGCCGAGAAGGTCGCGGCGTTCGGCGCCGACATGACCGTGGTGACGACCGCGCCGACCTACCTGTTCTGGCGCTGCGCCCCACCGGAATTGCGGGTGCCGCGCGCCTTCCTGGACGCCCTCGCCGGGCGCGGAGGCCGCACGGTCGCGGTCGGACCGCACGGCTCGGCGACCCCGCGCCCGACCCTGGAGAAGCTCGACGTCGACGCGGTCGTGCGCGGAGAGTGCGAGGAGATCGTCCTGCGTCTCGCACAGGCGCAGGAGCTCCGGAGCGTGCCGTCGATCGCCTACCGCGACGACGACGGCGTGCGGATCACCGGGGGCCCGCACGCGGCCCGGTTCAGCGATGCCCCGGCACTGCGCTGGCCGGCGGAGTGGATCGCGCGCCACACCCACCACCACCACCGCTTCGACCGGGAGCCCGACGGTCCCGGCGCCGAGGTCGAGGCCTCGCGAGGCTGCCCGTATACCTGCAGTTTCTGCGCGAAGATCGACTTTCGCGACGCGTATCGCCGGCGCGATCTCGAACCCGTCCTCGCCGAGATCGACGGGCTGATCGCCCAGGGCGTCACCTACGTCTACTTCATCGACGAGATCTTCCTGCCCCAGAAGCCGCTCCTCGAAGCCCTGGTCGCGCGCGACCTGCGCTTCGGCATCCAGACCCGGATCGACCTGTGGAAGCCGGACATGCTGGATCTGCTCGGGGCGGCCGGATGCGTCTCGATCGAGGCCGGCATCGAGAGCCTGACGGTCGAAGGCCGGGCCGCCCTCGACAAGAAGTGCCGCGCCACCACCGACGAACTCGCAGAGCGGCTGATCCACGCCCGCAGGACCGTGCCGTTCGTGCAGGCGAACCTGATCAAGGTCGCGGGCGACGACCCCGCGATGGTGGCGCAGTGGCGCGATCGCCTGCGCGGGCGGGGCGTCTGGGCGAACGATCCCGTGCCGCTCTACCCCTATCCCAGCTCCCCCGATTACCGGCGCCTCTGGGGCGAGCCGGACGATGCGGCCTGGGAGCGGGCGCACGCCCATTACCTCGGCCTCTTCGACGCGTTCAGCGACATCCAGGACGAGCGGCCGCTGACGCTTCGCGAACTGGAGGCGGCATGCGGACGGACCTGACGCGGCAGCGCTTCCACGTCCTGATGACCGCCGACGCCGTCGGCGGCGTCTGGTCCTACGCGGTCGACCTCGCCGGGGGGCTCGTCGAAGCCGGTGTCGGCGTGACGCTCGCCGTGCTCGGTCCGGACCCGTCCGCGGCGCAGGCCGCACGTGCCGAAGCCGCCGGGTGCCGCCTCGTCAGGACCGGGCTGCCCCTCGACTGGATGGCGACGGATCCCGGCGCGGTGACGGGGGCCGGCGAAGCGCTGGCGCGGACGGCCCGCGCGGTCGGGGCCGATCTCGTCCACCTGCACAGTCCCGCCTTCGCGGCGGCTGCGGACTTCCCGGTGCCCGTCGTCGCGGTCTGCCATTCCTGCGTAGCGACCTGGTGGGCGGCGGCCGGGACCGGGCCGCTCCCCGGGGATCTGGCGTGGCGGGCGGAACTCGTCGCACGCGGGTGCCGCCGCGCCGACGCGCTCCTGGCTCCGTGCCGGGCGTTCGCGGACGCGACGGCCCGCGCCTACGGTCTGTCCCGGCCGCCGAGGGCCGTCCACAACGGTCGGCGGCAGCTGGCCCCTGTCCTGGCTTCCGTCGCTTCCCCCGGCACCGATCCGGTGCCCTTCGCCTTCACGGCCGGCCGGTTGTGGGACCGGGCCAAGAACTGCGCCGGTCTCGACCGCGTCGCGGCCAGGACCGTCCTGCCGGTGCGGGCGGCCGGTCCGGTGACGGGCCCCAACGGCGAGCGCGTCCGGCCGGTCCACCTCACGGTTCTGGGCGAACTCGACGAGGCCGGCATCGCGGCGGAACTCTCCGGGCGACCGATCTTCGTCTCGCTGGCCCGCTACGAGCCGTTCGGCCTCGCCGTCCTGGAGGCGGCCCAGGCCGGCTGTGCCCTCGTGCTGTCGGACCTGCCGACCTTCCGGGAAGTGTGGGCGGATGCCGCCCTGTTCGTCGAGGCCGACGACGCGGACGCGGTCGCCGGCCTGCTGGATGGCCTCGCGGCCGACCCGGACCGGCGTGCGCGCCTCGGGCGGGCGGCGCAGGAACGGGCGGGTCGCTACACGGTCGCCGCCGCGACGGCTTCCGTCCTCGACGTGTTCGAGGCGCTCCGCGCCGGCCCCGGGATTCGCGCCGCCCGACAGGGAGCGGCCGCATGAGGATCGCCTACTTCACCCACTCGCTCGCCGCGTGCTGGAACCACGGCAACGCCCATTTCCTGCGTGGCGTCCTCCGCGAGCTGATCCGGCGCGGGCACGAGGTCCAGTCGTTCGAGCCCCGCGGGGCCTGGAGCCTGGCGAACCTCCTGCGCGACCACGGCGAGGCGGGGCTTGCGCCGTTCCGGGCCGCCTACCCGGAGCTGCAGGCCGAGATCTACGACGCGATCGAGCCGGCGGTGGAGTGTGCCGCGCGGGCCGACCTCGTCATCGTGCACGAGTGGAACGCGCCCGCCCTCGTCGCGGCGCTCGGCGCGGCCCGCAAGCGCGGCGCGTTCGACACGCTTCTGTTCCACGACACGCATCACCGGGCGGTCAGCGAGCCGGAGACGATGCGGCGCTTCGATCTGTCGGGCTACGACGGCGTGCTGGCCTTCGGCGAAGCCCTGGCCGCGGTGTATCGCGATTGGGGCTGGGGCGACCGGGTCTTCGTCTGGCACGAGGCCGCCGATATCCGGCTGTTCCATCCGCCGATCGTGGAGGGCCCGCGGCAGGGTCTGGTCTGGATCGGCAACTGGGGCGACGACGAGCGCGGCGCCGAGCTGGAGAGCTTCCTGTTCGGGCCCGCGCAGGCGGTGGGCCTGCCCCTCGACGTCTACGGCGTTCGCTATCCCGAGGCCGCCCTGGCGACTCTCGCCCGCTACGGCGCGCGCTATCACGGCTGGGCCGCCAACGCGGCCGCCCCGGCGCTGTTCGCCCGTCACAGCGCCACCGTGCACGTGCCGCGCCGCTTCTACGTGGAGCGGCTGCCCGGCATTCCGACCATCCGGGTGTTCGAGGCGCTGGCCTGCGGCATCCCCCTGGTCTGTTCGCCCTGGGAGGATGCCGAGCGCCTGTTCCGGCCGGGCATGGATTACCTCGTCGCCCGCAGCGGCGCGGAGATGGAGCGCGCCCTGCGCGCCCTGCGCGACGATGCCGAACTGCGGCGCAACCTCGTCCAGAACGGCCTCGCGGTGATCCGAGCCCGTCATACCTGCGGCCACCGGGCCGAGGAGCTTCTGCGTGTCGTCCAGCGGCTGCGCGCCCCAACCCTGCAGGAGAGGTGCGCATGAGGATCGCTTTCTACGGATCGAGCCTGCTCTCCTCCTACTGGAACGGCGCGGCCACGTATTACCGCGGCCTGCTGCGGGACCTCGCGGCGCGCGGCCACCGCATCACCTTCTACGAGCCGGACGCCTACGACCGGCAGAAGCACCGCGACATCGACCCGCCGCCCTACGCCGACGTGCGCGTGTATCCCGCGACGCCGGAGGCGATGCGCGCCGTCGTGGCGGAGGCGGCCCAGGCGGACGTGGTCGTGAAGGCGAGCGGCGTCGGCGTGTTCGACGACGCGTTGCTGGCCGGCCTCGTCGCGGCCTCCCGTCCCGACGCGATCCGCATCTTCTGGGATGTCGACGCCCCCGCGACCCTCGCCGAGATCGCGCAGGATCCGGGGCACGCCCTGCGCCGCGCGATGCCGGCGCTGGACCTTGTCCTCACCTATGGCGGCGGTCCGCCGGTGATCGCCGCGTACGAGGGCCTCGGCGCGGCGCGCTGCATCCCGATCTACAACGCGCTCGATCCCGACACCCATCACCCGGTTCCGGCCGATCCGCGCTTCGCGGCCGACCTCGCCTTCCTGGGCAACCGCCTGCCGGACCGGGAGGCGCGCGTGGAGACGTTCTTCCTCGGCGCCGCGGCGCGGCTGCCGGATCGGTCCTTCCTGATCGGCGGCAACGGCTGGGACGGCAAGGCCATGCCGGCCAACGTCCGCGCGCTCGGGCACGTCTACACGCGCGAGCACAACGCCTTCAACACGACGCCGCGCGCGGTGCTCAACATCGCCCGCGACAGCATGGCGGCGGTGGGCTTCTCGCCCGCGACCCGCGTGTTCGAGGCGGCGGGCGCCGGCGCCTGCCTGATCACCGACGCCTGGACCGGGCTCGAGCTGTTCCTCCGGGACGGCGCGGAGGTTCTGGTCGCCCGCGACGGCCAGGACGTCGCCGACCACGTGGCCGGGCTGACCCCCGAGCGCGCGCGTTCGATCGGAGCCGCCGCCCGCGCCCGGATCACCCGCGAACACACCTACGCGCATCGGGGCGCGGAGGTCGACGCGATCCTGCGCGCGGTCTGCGCGCGCAAGCGCGAACGGAGCGTCGCGTGACCGGCGCCCCGCTCCGTCTCGTCGTGCTCGGGCTCAGCCTGTCCTCGTCCTGGGGCAACGGCCACGCCACCACCTACCGGGCGCTCCTGAAGGCCTTCGCCCGGCGCGGGCACGCGATCCTGTTCCTGGAGCGCGAGGTGCCCTGGTACGCCGAGCACCGCGATCTGACGGCCCCGGATTATTGCGACCTCGCCTTCTACCGCGATCTCGCGGATCTCGAACGGTTCCGCGACCGGATCGCCGCCGCCGACGCGGTGATCGTGGGCTCCTACGTGCCGGAGGGCGCCACGGTCGGCCGGCGCGTCCGCGCCTGGACCCGATCGGTCTGCGCCTTCTACGACATCGACACGCCCGTCACCCTGGCGAAGCTCGAGGCCCGTGACCACGGGTATCTCACGCCCGACCTGATCCGCGCCTACGACCTCTACCTGTCCTTCACCGGCGGTCCGACCCTGCGCCGGATCGAGGCGCGCTACGGCTCGCCCGCGGCGCGCCAGCTCTATTGCTCGGTCGATCCCGAAGCATATCCGGCGCTGGCGCGGGACGCGCGCTGGGACCTCTCCTATCTCGGGACCTACAGCCCGGATCGGCAGCCGACCCTGACGCGGCTCCTCGTGGACGCGGCCCGGCAGGCCCCGCACCTGCGCTTCGTGGTGGCGGGCCCGCAATATCCCGACGCCGTGGACTGGCCGCGCAACGTCGAGCGGATCGAACACGTCGCGCCGCGGGATCACCCGGCCTTCTACGCGGCGAGCCGCTACACGCTGAACGTGACCCGGGCCGACATGATCCGAGCCGGCTACAGCCCGAGCGTCCGCCTGTTCGAAGCCGCCGCCTGCGGCACGCCGATCCTCACCGACCGCTGGGACGGCCTGGAGACCGTGCTGGCTCCGGGGCGCGAGATCCTGCCGGTCGAGACCGCCGGGGAGGTCCTGGGCCTGCTCGAAGGGCAGCCCGAGACCGAGCGCCGGAGGCTCGCGGACGCCGCGCGCGCCCGGGTTCTCGCGCGCCACAGCGCCGGGCACCGGGCTGCGGAACTCGAGGCCCACCTGCGCGAAGCCGCCGGCCGCCGCGGGAACATCGCAGCGCGACCAGTACTTGGCGAAATGTCGCCGATGGTCTGATCAATAGAGATCGGTCTCAGAAAAAGATAGCGTCATGCCGGGAGAGAGGGAACTCAAAGTTCTTGTGGCAGGAGGAGCCGGTTTTATCGGCTCTCACCTGACCGATGCTCTGATCGCCGACGGCGCACGCGTGACCTGCCTCGACAACCTTCTGACCGGGCGCCAGGCTAATCTCGATCATCTTCGGCGCGAGCCCCGCTTCGACTTCCTGGAGGCGGACCTCGTCGATCCGCTGCCGCACCTGCCGCGGTTCGACCGGATCTTCAATTTCGCCTGTGCGGCCTCGCCGCCGCACTACCAGGCGAACCCGGTCCACACGATGATGACCAGCGTGCTGGGGACCAACCGCCTGCTGGAACGGGCCCGGGCGGACGGAGCCCGCTTCCTCCAGGCCTCGACCAGCGAGGTCTACGGCGATCCCGATGTCCACCCGCAGCGGGAATCCTACTGGGGCAACGTGAACCCGACCGGCCCACGGGCCTGTTACGACGAAGGCAAGCGGGCGGCGGAGACCCTGGTCTTCGATTTCGAGCGCGGCCACGGCACGGACGTGCGGGTGGCCCGCATCTTCAACACCTACGGGCCGCGCATGCGGGCGGATGACGGGCGCGTCGTCTCGAACGTCATCTGCCAAGCCCTCGCGGGCTCGGACATCACGATCTACGGCGACGGCAGCCAGACCCGTTCGTTCTGCTACGTCAGCGACCTGGTCGACGGCCTGATGCGCCTGATGGCGCGGGACACGGTGCCGGGCGGCCCGGTGAACCTCGGAAACCCGAGCGAGCTGACGATCGGCGACCTGGTCGAGCGCGTCGTCGGCCTGACGGGGACCGCCTCGCGGGTGGTCGAGCGGCCGCTCCCGATCGACGATCCGCGCCGCCGCAAGCCCGATATCACGCGGGCGCGGGACCTGCTCGGCTGGTCCCCCACCGTGGCCCTCCAGGACGGACTCACGGCCACGATCGCCTGGTTCGCGCAGGAAGTCGCGCCCCAGGAGGTCGCGCCGCCGGAGGTCGCGACACCGGCGCAGCCGCCGCGGGACCGCATCCTTGCCGCGGAGTGACGGCGCCCCCGCGGGAGAACATCGATCGCCGTCCGCAACCCGAATGCCAGTGCGCCCGTGGAGGTCGTGATGGGTGGACCGAAAGTACGCGTCGGCCTCGTCGGCGTCGGCAACTGCGCCTCATCGTTCGTGCAGGGCCTGCACTACTACCGTGCCGCGAGCCCCGACGAGACCGTGCCGGGGCTGATGAACGTCGCGCTCGGCGGCTATCACGTCGCCGATATCGAGGTGGTCTGCGCCTTCGACATCAACGCCGGAAAAGTCGGGCGCGACCTCGCGGATGCGATCCTCGCGCCGCCGAACAACACGCAGCGTTTCGCCGACGTGCCGGCGAGCGGGGTCGTGGTGCGGCGCGGGCCGACGCTTGACGGGCTCGGGACCTACCTGCGGGCCGACGTGCCGGAATCGGACGAGACGCCCATCGACGTCGCGGCGGAACTCGAGCGGACCCGCACCGACGTCCTCGTCTGCTACCTGCCGGTCGGCTCCGAGCGCGCCGCCGAATACTACGCCGACTGCGCCCTGCGGGCGGGCTGCGCACTGGTCAATTGCATCCCGGTCTTCATCGCCTCGAACCCGGCATGGCGGGCGCGGTTCGAGGCGCGCGGGCTGCCGCTGATCGGCGACGACATCAAGAGCCAGGTCGGCGCCACGATCGTGCACCGGATGCTCACCAACCTCCTGCGCGAGCGCGGCGTCCGCCTCGATCGGACCTACCAGCTCAACTTCGGCGGCAACGCCGATTTCAAGAACATGCTGGAGCGGGAGCGGCTGGAATCGAAGAAGCTCTCGAAGACTCGCGCCGTCACGAGCCAGCTCGACGTGCCCCTCGCCCCTCACGACATCCATGTCGGTCCGAGCGACCACGTGCCGTGGCTCACCGATCGCAAATGGGCGCATATCCGGCTCGAGGGCACGGCCTTCGGCGGAACGCCGCTCAACATCGAGCTGAAGCTCGAAGTCTGGGATTCGCCGAACTCGGCCGGCATCGTGATCGATGCCGTGCGCTGCGCCAAGCTCGCCCGGGACCGTGGCACCGGAGGCGCCCTGATCGGCCCGTCGAGCTACTTCATGAAGGCGCCGCCGCGCCAGTTCACCGATCACGAGGCGCGGGAGCGGGCGCTCCGATTCATCGCCGGGCTGCCCGATCCGGAGCCGTCCGGGTCGCCGGAGCCGACGTGACCCGGGTCTACCTCGTGCGCCACGCGTCGCACGACCGCGTGCACGGGGTCCTGTGCGGGCGGATGCCCGGTGTTGCGCTCGGTGCACGCGGCCACGCCGAGGCGGCGGCGCTGGCCGGCCGGCTCGCGGGCTCCGGCGCCACCGAAATCCTGTCCAGCCCGCAGCGGCGCGCCCTGGAGACCGCCGAGCCCATCGCGGCTCGCCTCGGCCGGCCGATCGCCGTCGCGCCGGAACTCAACGAGATCGCGTTCGGCGACTGGACCGGCCGCAGCTTCGCGGACCTCGCGGACGACCCGCTCTGGCGGTGCTGGAACGAGGCGCGTGCGACGGCCCGTACGCCGGGCGGGGAGAGCATGGCGGAGGCGCAGGGCCGCATCCTCGGGCTCCTCGAGCGGCTCAGCGGGACCTGCGTGCTGGTGAGCCACTGCGACGTGATCCGGGCGGCCCTCGTGACGGTCCTCGGGCTGTCCCTCGACGCCTACGACCGGATCGCGGTCGATCCCGGCTCGCTGAGCCTCGTGGAACTCTGGCCGGGGGGCGGGCGCCTCCTCGGCCTGAACGAGCAACCGGCCATCGCATGAGGCCACGATGAAGCTGATCGTCTTCGGACTCACCGTCAGCTCCGCCTGGGGCAACGGTCATGCGACCCTGTGGCGGGGCCTCTGCCGCGCCATGGCGGAACGCGGGCATCACGTCGTCTTCTTCGAGCGCGACGTGCCGTATTACCGCGCGCATCGCGACCTCGCCGCGCTGCCCGGCGGCCAGCTCGTCCTGTTCGAGGCCTGGAGTGCGGTCGAGGCCCGCGCGGCGCGCGAGCTGGCCGACGCGGATGTCGCCATGGTGACGTCCTATTGCCCGGACGCGGGTGCGGCCACCGATCTCGTGCTCAACGCCTCTCGGGCGAAGCGGGTCTTCTACGACCTCGACACGCCCGTGACGCTGGCGCGCCTGCGGCGCGGCGAGGCGGTCTCGTATATCGGGCCCGACGGTCTGGCCGGCTTCGACCTCGTGCTGAGCTACACCGGCGGCCGCGCCCTGACCGCCCTGCGGGACGAGCTCGGGGCAGGCCGGGTGGCGCCGCTCTACGGGCATGTCGACCCCGCCGTGCACCGCCCCGCGGCCGCCATCGTGCGCTACCGTTCGGACCTCTCGTATCTCGGGACCTACGCGGCCGACCGGCAGGCCGGCGTCGCGGACCTCCTCGTCGAGCCGGCCCGGCGCCGTCCGGAGCGCCGCTTCCTGATCGGCGGGGCGCAATACCCCGCGGACTTCCCCTGGGGGCCGAACATCCACTTCGTGCATCACGTCGTCCCCGAGGAGCACGCCGCCTTCTTCTCCTCCTCGCGGCTCACGCTCAACGTGACGCGGGCCGCCATGGCCGAGACGGGGTGGTGCCCGTCCGGCCGGGTGTTCGAGGCCGCGGCCTGCGGCGCCGCCGTGCTGAGCGACGACTGGGCCGGGCTCGATGCCTTCTACCGGCCCGGCGCGGAGATCCTGATCGCGCGCGACGCGGACGACGTCTGCGCCGCCATGGACCTCACCGATACCGAACTCCGGCGGGTCGCGGAGGCGGGCCGCGACCGGACCCTGACCGATCACACCGCGGCCCGGCGGGTCGATGCCCTCGAGCGGATCCTCGCGGACCTGCCCGGATGCGCATCCGCCGTCGATGCGCGCCAGCCCGAACTCAGCGCGGAGCCTTGAGCATGTGGGGAATCGTGCCGGCGGCGGGCCTGGGCAGCCGCATCCAGCCCCTTGCCTTCTCGAAGGAGCTGCTGCCGGTCGGAAGCCGCCTGCGCGAGGGCGCGGCACGCCCCTGCGCCGTGAGCGAATACCTGGTGGAGCGGATGCTGCGCGCGGGGGTCACGCGGATCTGCTTCGTGATCGCACCGGGCAAGTCCGACATCGTCGAGTATTACGGCGCCGGCTACGGCAGCGTTCCGATCGCCTACGTGGTTCAGCCGCGGGCGAGCGGGCTGTGCGACGCGGTGTTCCGTGCCCTTCCGCTGATCGGCCCCGACGAGCCGGTGATCGTGGGGCTTCCCGACACGATCTGGTTTCCGGAAGACGCCCTGACGACGCTTCCGGACGCGATCCTCTCGTTCTTGCTCTTCCCCGTGGATCGGCCTGAACGCTTCGACGCGGTCGTCCTGGATGCGCAGGACCGGATCACGGAGATCCAGGTGAAGCGCAGCGATGCCACCTCCCGCTGGATCTGGGGGGCCTTCAAGATGCCGGGGCGAACCCTCGGCGCGCTGCACGCGCTCTGGCAGTCGCGGGGCTGCGCCGACGACTATGTCGGCACCCTGGTCAACGCCTACCTGGCCGGGGGCGGGCAGGCGCGGGGGATCCGGGCCGGACGATCCTACGTCGATGTCGGTACCCTCGACGGGTATCGCGCCGCCATCGCGCTCCTCGGCGAGGCCGAGCGGACCGGAGGGCCCGGACGCCTCTCCCTCGGCGAGCCCGCCGCGAAAGCCTGCGCGCTGTCCATCCCCTGACGCCCGGAGGAAGCCTGATGATGAGCCTGGCCGAGGAGAACGCCACCCTGCGCCGCGAGATCGACGCGCTGGGGGACTGGTTCCACAACATCGAGCTCGACGGCGTGCCGACCGCGCCGAACCATTTCCTGGGGGATTACCCGCGGGTGAAATGGCGGCGCTTCGCCGACGCGATCCCGGCCGATCTCACTGGCAAGAGCGTGCTGGACATCGGCTGCAACGGCGGCTTCTACGCCATCGAGATGAAGCGCCGCGGCGCCGCGCGGGTGCTCGGTCTGGATTCCGACGCGCGCTACCTGGAACAGGCCCGCTTCGCCGCCGCGCGGACCGGCCAGGACATCGAGTTCCGCAACCTCTCGGTCTACGATGTCGGGGCGCTCGGCGAACGCTTCGACGTCGTGCTGTTCATGGGCGTGCTCTACCACCTGCGCCACCCGCTCCTGGCCCTGGACCTGATCCGCACGCACGCGGCCCGCGACCTGCTCGTGTTCCAGTCCATGCAGCGCGGGGCGCCGGACATCGCTCCGGTCGCCGAGAATTACGATTTCTGGGATGTCGGCCATTTCGCCGAGCCCGGCTACCCGAAGCTGCACTTCATCGAGCATCGCTACGCGAACGACTGGACCAACTGGTGGGTCCCCAACCGGGCCTGCACCGAGGCGATGCTGCGCGCGAGCGGCTTCGCGATCGCCGCCCACCCGGAGGAGGAGGTCTACGTCTGCCGCTGCGCGCCCCTTCCGCCGGGCGCCGGTGCCGTCCACCCGGCGCCGGCACCCGGCCCGCGGCCCGATTCCCCGACAGCCGAGGATTCCCACCTGTGATCGAAGCGGTGATGCTCTGGAACGAGCCGAACAACAAATCGCACTGGGACCCCGAGATCGATCCCGACTGGTTGCGCTTCGGCGCCATGGCGAAGGCGGCCGGCGAGGCGATCCACGCCGTCAATCCGAGCGTGCCGCGGGTCCTCGGCGGCATCTCGCCGATCGACCCGCTCTTCATCCGCCGCATGGAGAGCCAGGGCGTCCTCGATGCGGTGGACGCGGTCGCGGTGCACGGCTTCCCGCTCGACTGGAACCTCTGGCAGATCCACGAATGGCCGCAGAAGATCGCGGAGATCCGCGCCGTCACGCCGCTGCCGATCTGGGTCTCGGAAGTCGGCGTCTCGACCTTCGGAGCCGAGGAGGTGCAGGCCTGGGGGCTCGCCCGCACCGCCGAACTGCTGATCGGGCGCGCGCCGCGCATCCACTGGTACAGCCTCTACGATCTGCCCCGCGAGTGGGAGGCGACCACCCGCCACCGGGAGGCGGAGGGCTCGTCCTACTACCGGCACTTCCACATGGGCCTGCTGCGCCAGGACGGCACGCCGAAGCTCGCGCTCGCGGCTTTCGCCAAGCACACCCCGGCCCTCGGGCTCTGCCAGTGGTTCCACTTCGAGGATCACCGCCTGGACGATGCGGTGGCCTGGATGAAGCGCCTCGGCGTGACCTATCTGCGCACGGGCCTGTCCTGGGCCGACAGCTTCCGGCCGAACGCCCTCGACTGGTTCGACCGGCAGATGAACGCGCTGCGCGATTTCGACGTCACCGTGACCTTCTGCTTCACCCCGGAGCATCGCGGCATCGCACCCCATCACACCAGCGCGCCGCAGGAGCCCGCGGAGTTCGCCGCGTTCTGCGCCGACATGGTGCGCCGCTACGCGCCGGCGCGCGCCGGATGAGCGGCAGCCGTGCTGGTCTACGGTAAGGCGAGCCGGACCGGCGATCCCCGCGACCGGCTCGCCACGCTGGCGACCCTGCTGCGCGCCGTGGCGGAGGAGCCGCCCGGCATCCGCCAGCACGGCGCCCGGGTCGCCGCCCTGATCGAGGCCGGGGAACTCGCGCAGGGGATCGCCGACGCGGCGTTCCACGATCACGGCCGGGACCTGGCCTGCCCCGCCCGGGACGCCGCGACCGCGCTGCTGTTGGACCTTGCCCGATCGGTCTGGGACTCGTGGCGGACGGGGTTCGGAACGCCGCCCGGCACCCCGGACCTGTCCGCCCTGGCCGCGACGCGGCTGCCCGCGCGCATCATCACGCGCTGGGCCGAAGGCTTCGCCTTCTACGCGCTCTATCCGGAGAGCTACGCGATGGCCGCGGCGCGGGCCGGCCTGGCCGCGACCACCCGCGTCGTCGGCATCCGCAGCATCGGGGTCCCCCTCGGCGCCATGGTGGCGGCCGGCCTCGGATCGTCCGACCTGCGGACGGTGCGCCCCGTCGGCCACCCGTTCCGGCGTGCGTTGGCCCTGGACGGTGCCTTCGCGGCAGCCTTGACCGCGGGCGACCCGGCGGGATTCGCGATCGTCGACGAGGGACCGGGCCTGTCCGGAAGTTCGTTCGGCGCGGTCATGGACACCCTCGCGCATCTCGGGATCGCCGAGGATCGGCTCACCCTGTTCCCGAGCCACACGGGGACGCCGGGACCGCAAGCGACCGAACGGGACCAGGCACGCTGGCGGCGCGCGACGCGCCACACCGTTCCGTTCGGGGATGTGGTGCTGGCCAATGGCGGGCTCGCGTCCTGGGTGGCCGATCTGGTCGGCCCCGTGCAGGCGCCCCCGATCGAGATCTCGGGCGGGCGCTGGCGCGCGTTCCAGGGCCGCGGCGCGGATGCGTGGCCGCCCGTCAATGCGCAACAGGAGAAGCGGAAATTCCTGCTCCGGGCGGGCGGCACGCTCTGGCACCTCAAGTTCGCCGGTCTCGGCCCCGCCGGCCGCGCGAAGCTCGACCGCGCCCGCGCCCTGCACGCGGCCGGGTTCACGCCGCCGGTCGCAGGGTATCGCCACGGCTTCCTCGTCGAGCGCTGGGTCGCGGATGGCCGGCCCCTCGATCTCGGCCCCGTGGCGCCAGGCGCGCTCATCGACTGGGTCGGTCGCTACCTCGGCTTCCGGGCCCGACATTTCCCGAGCGGGCCGGAACGCGGCGCACGCCTGAGCGAACTCGTCGCGATGGCGCGACACAACGTTGGCGAGGCCCTCGGGCCGGACTGGGCCGAACGGCTCGACGCCTGGGTCGGACCCCGCATGGCCGGATCCCGCATGGCCTTGCTCGCCGACCGCGCGCGTCCGGTCGAGATCGATGGCCGGATGCAACCCTGGGAATTCCTGGTCCGACCCGATGGCGGCCTGCTGAAATGCGACGCCCTCGACCACCATGCCGCCCACGATCTCGTGGGGTGCCAGGACATCGCCTGGGACATCGTCGGAGCGGCCGTCGAACTCCCGCTTCCGGAGGACGCGCAAGGGCACCTCGCCACGATCGTGGAACGCGTGGGCGGGTACCCGGTCGACCCCGAACTCCTTGCCGTCCTGACGCCCTGTTACCTCGCCTTCCAACTCGGCGCTGCGGACATGGCGGGGGAGGGCGCGCACGATCCGCTCGAAGCCGGTCGTCATCGACGATCGTGCGCGCGCTACACGCAGCTGCTGCGGCACGTGCTCGGGGGCTGACGCGGGTGGCCGACAAAAGGGCCACCCGCGATCCCGCTCAGTGCGAGCGGCTCGCGGCCTTGCCGGCGGCGGTGTGGGTATGATGGCTGTCACGCTCCCCGCCGCCCCCGGAGACGTGCGACCGGGAATCGCTGGTCGGGCTGCCCGGGGCGGGGCCGCGATGCGCCTCCGGCTGCGGCTTCGAGGCATCCTGATGGCTGCTGCCGGGGCCGCCGTGGTGGCGGTCGGCCGCGGGCGTCTTCTGCGAGCTGCTCATTAGCGGTCCTGCTGATAGCCCTGGTTCGTGGTGTTGATCTTCGAATTGCCGGACTGACCCACCGAATCGGGATTCTTGGTCTGGCCGGATCCCTTCGGACCGGTGGCCACCGGCGTCTCGGGTGCGCTTCCGGGCCCCTTGTCGGACTGGTTGGCCGGTGGAACGGGCGGTGGCTTCGCCGTCATGCTGGGCTCCTCTCGTCACGAGACCGATACATCGATGGCAATCGCTGTCACGGCGCGCCTGTTCCCGTGATCGGCGATGGCGCATGGAAGATCTGTCGTCTTACGCTAAAGCTTGCGGATGTTCTGCGCGATACGCTTCGCCTCCGCTTCGTCGACTTGAACCGGACGGCCGCTGTCGTCGGGAATACCTTCGCCGGTCTGGGCGATCGTGCTCTTGCGCGGTCGCGCGTTGGGCCCCGTGGAATCCGGTTTCCCGGACACCGGCTCACGGGTTTCGCGGGTCATGCCAGCCTCCTGGAATGCGTATCCGGCGCGAGCGCGGACGCTCGACAGGGATGCCCGCGCGCCTCGGGCATCTCCGTCGCGCGCAGGCTCCGCCTGCGGTCGGCAGCCATCGGGATCAGAGGATCGGCTTGCCGCCCGTCACGGCGATGGTCGCGCCCGAGACGTAACTCGATTCCGCGCTCGCCAGCAGGACGTAGACGGGGGCGAGCTCGCACGGCTGGCCGGGGCGCTGCATCGGCACCTGCGAGCCGAAGGTCCGCACCTTCTCGGGCGGCATCGTGGAGGGGATCAGAGGCGTCCAGACGGGCCCGGGCGCGACGCAGTTCACCCGGATCTCCCGCTCGGCCAACATCTGCGCGAGGCCGCCGGTGAAGTTCTGGATGGCGCCCTTGGTGGTCGCGTAGGCGAGCAATTGCGGGCTCGGCGTATCGGCGTTGACCGAGGTTGTGTTGATGATCGCGGCGCCCGCCTTCATGTGCGGCAGCGCCGCCTTCACCAGGTAGAACATCGCGTGGATGTTCGTGGCGAAGGTGATCTCCCATTCCGTATCGGAGATGTCTTCCGGCGACGCGAAGGTCTTCTGGTGCGCCGCGTTGTTGACGAGCACGTCCACCTGCCCGAACTCGGCCACCGCCCGATCGATGATCGCGCGACAATGCGCGGCGTCCTTGACGTCGCCCGGCACCGCCACGGCCTTGCGACCGGCCTCCTCGACGAGGCGGCAGGTCTCCTGCGCGTCATCGTGCTCGTCGTAGTAGCTGACCAGCACATCGGCGCCCTCGCGGGCGAAGGCGAGGGCCACCGCGCGGCCGATGCCGCTGTCGGCGCCGGTGATCACGGTCTTGCGCCCGGTGAGACGTCCCGACCCCCGGTAATGCGCCTCGCCATAATCGGGCCGGGGATCCATGTCGGCGTCGCGGGCCGGGGGCGTCAGCGGGCGCTGCCGCTCGAAGGGGGGTTTTGGGAAATTCGTCATCCGCGGATCTCCATTCTCTGACGCGGGTGGGTCGGGGCGCGGACGCATCCGGTGTCGCGAAGACGGTGCAGCCATCCGGGCACGGCGGCCGGATGCGAGGCGGTCCCGTTGTCGAGCCGTGCGGCGGCCCGAGGTGGACTTAGGTTTTCCAGGTCGCCGTCGCGCACAACGTCGCCGTCGCGCACAACGTCGCCGTCCTCTCGGTCGTCCGGCACGAAGCGTGATCCGCGCGCCGGATCGGCCCGCCGCCGACCGTTGGCCGCCCGAGCGACGCGGACGAGCCGTCCCGCTCTCCGCACGCGGAGCACAGTCTTCGTCTCGTCCCGGACGAGCCCGCGCAGCAGCGGCGCGCTGGAAAGGAAACAGAGCGCCCGTCTCGTCCGACATGACAGGCCCAGCGGACGTTCTTGGTAAGACGGTTCAGCTGCATAACGCGACGATGATGCCGGTTCTTGAGGCGATAACCTTCGAGGGAAATATTTGTTTCGATGATTTTCTATTGACGCATATTAAGTGTTCAAACGATCGGCGCTGCTTCATAGGCGCCTCCTCACCTGCGCGTCGTGCCTTGGCCGTGACCCGGCAAACCGGTTCGCGCCGCCCGCAGGCCATGCCGCGGGGCGGATCGAACCCGTGAGGCCGGCTCGCACATCGGGTTCTCGCGCACGGCTTCCGGCGGCCCGCGACGCGTCGCCCGTCTTCGGCGCCCATTCTCCCCGGCCGGTCGCGCCCCGGCGGATCGGGGCGCCCGCTCCGCGCCTGAACCCGGTGGCTCCTTGACTTATGCGCAATCTGCGTCTTAGTTATGCTCAAATTGAGCATAGTTGGCGCCATGACCGAACCCGAGTTCCTCGCCGGATATGACCCCGCCGCCTACGAGCGGCCGGCGCTCGCCGTCGATCTCGTCCTGCTCGGCCTGCGTCAGGGGCGCCTGACGGCGCTCCTGACGGAGCGCACGCAGCATCCCCATGCCGGGCGCTGGGCGCTGCCGGGCGGCTTCGTCGGCATCGCCGAGACCCTGGACGCGGCGGCCTGGCGGGTCCTGCGGGAGAAGGCCGGGATCCCGCAAGCGCGCCTCGAACAGCTCTACACCTTCGGCGCCCTGGACCGCGATCCGCGCATGCGCATCGTCTCCGTGGCCTACTTGGCGCTGCTGCCGGAGCGGACCTTCGCGGAAGCGCTCGCGGGTAAACGAGGCCTGACGGCCGCGAGCGTCGCGGTGCCCTGGGAGGGCGAGGCCGGCGGCCCCGTCTCGGCCCTGCCGGAGGACGGGGACCCGCTCGCGCTGGCCTTCGACCATGCCGACATCCTGGCGCTGGCCGTGCTGCGGCTGCGCGGCAAGCTCGACTATTCGGACGTCGCCTTCGCGCTGCTGCCGGAGCACTTCACGCTCCGGCAGCTGCAGGACGTGCACGCGGCGATCCTCGGTACGTCGCTCAACAAGCCCGCCTTCCGCCGCCGCATGCTCGACCGCGGCTGGCTGGAGCCGACCGGCGCGCGCGAGGCCGGCACTGCGTTCCGCCCCGCCGAACTCTACCGGTTCCGACCGTCCCGTTGACCCGCAAGGAGGACATCATGGCTACGATCCGCAACATCGGCCTGATCGCCCAGCTGAGGAGCGAGGCGAGCCGCCACGTCATCCGCTACAGCAGCGGCCGCGTCCGGCAGAGCGGCCGGGGACTGGTCTTCTGGTTCAGGCCCGAGACCGCCAGCATCAGCGAGGTGCCGGTGGACGACCGCGAGATGACGCTGTTCGTGCGCGGCCGCAGCCGGGACTTCCAGACGGTCGCGGTGCAGGGGACGGTCGGCTGGCACGTGGTCGATCCCGAACTGCTGGCACGCCGGGTGGATTTCTCGATCAACCTCGCCACCGGCCGCCTGCAGGGCGAGCCGATCGAGCAGATCGAGGCGCGCCTCAGCGGCATCGCCGGCCAGGCGGTCCTGCAATATCTCGGCGCCGCGCCGATCGGTGCCCTGCTCGATGCGGGCCCCGAGCCGCTGCGGGTGATCCTCGAGGCGGTCCTGGCATCGGCCCCGGCGCTCGCCGAGATCGGAGTCGCGGCGGTGTCGGTGCGGCTCACCAACCTCGCACCCACCAGCGAGCTGGAACGCGCCCTGCAGACGCCGACCTACGAGGCGCTGCAGCAGAAGGCCGACGAGGCGACCTTCGCCCGCCGCGCCCTCGCGGTCGAGAAGGAGCGGGCCATCGCGGAGAACGAACTCGCGACCAAGACCGAGCTGGCCCGGCGCGAGACGCTCCTGATCGTGCAGGAGACGCAGAACGCCCGCGATCGGGCGGCCGGCCTCGCCGAAGCCCAGGGGCTCGAGGCGGCCGCCGAGGCCGAGCGGATCCGGCTCGTCGAGGGCGCCCGCGCCGAGGCCGAGCAGCAGCGCGCCGCGATCTACCGCGACATGCCGCCGGCCGTGCTGCTGGGGCTCGCCGCACGGGAATTCGCCGGCAAGCTCGACACGATCGAGCACCTCAACGTCACGCCCGACCTGCTCGCGGCGGCCCTGGGCGAATTCCGCCGGGCCGTCCCGCTGCCGGCCGCGACGCGCTGAGGGGGCGGGCCATGGCGGCGGTCACGCCCCGGGTGGTCTTCGTGATCCGCGACACCGATTACGAACTGCTGCTGATCCGGCACGCGACCCGCGGCCAGGTCCGGTTCTTCCTGGAGAGCCGCGGGCAGTCGATCGCGGAGATCGAGGAGCGCCACGCGCGCGCCCACGCGGTCCTCGCGCAGGCCCGCGCTTGCGTGCCGACGGAGTGGCGCCAGGCGCTGGTGCGCCGCCCCGACCTCGATCGCTTCCTGTTCGCCCCCGAGGACGTCGTGGTCGCGGTGGGCCAGGACGGGCTCGTGGCCAACGTCGCGAAGTATCTCGACGGGCAGCCGGTGGTCGGCGTCAATCCGGCGCCCGACCTCTACGACGGCATCCTGGCGCGCGCCCCGGTGGAGCGGCTGGGGGCGCTGCTGCCGGCCAGCGTCGCCGGAGCCGCGCGGATCGAGCGCCGCACCATGGTGCAGGCGGTGCTCGACGGCGGCGAGCGGCTGCTGGCGTTGAACGAGATCTTCGTCGGCCACCGCAGCCACCAATCCGCGCGCTACCGGATCGAGGATCGCGGCCGGGCGGAGGACCAGTCGTCGAGCGGCCTGATCGTGGCGTCCGGGACCGGCCTGACCGGCTGGGCCCGGTCGATCAGCGACGCGACCCACATCGCCCTCGCTGTCGGCGTCGAGGAGGCGGCGGTCGGCTACTGGGTGCGCGAGCCGTTTCCGAGCGTCGCCACCGCGACGGGCCTGCGCGCGGGCAAGCTCGCCGACGCGGCCCTGGCCGTGACCTCCCGGATGAACGAGGGCGGCGTCGTGTTCGCCGACGGGATCGAGCAGGATTTCCTCGCCTTCGACTGGGGGCGGCGCGTGGACATCGCCCCCGCCGCCCGGACCCTCAACCTCGTCGTCGATTGAGACCACGGGCCGCGTTCGGGGCGGGCGGCGTCACCGGCCCAGCGCACGCGGCCCTCGTCGAGACGCCGGCAACCGGGCGGGGCAACGCGTCGGCGCGCGCCGCCGACGCGTCATGCGGCGACGGGCCTGACCACCACGTCCTCGGCGTCGACGAGGGTCGCCATGACGCCGGACTGGATCCGCGCGAAGACCGCGTCGGGATCGCCCATGCTCTGCATCAGGACGGCGCACGAGAGGGCGATGACGTGCGGGGTGCGGTCAGGCCCTTCGGCGAGGAACGCGCGGATCGCCTCGACCAGGGAGGCGTTCGGATCCTCCTCCGGCAGGGTGCTCAGGACATGCGCGCAATCCTGCCGCAGCGACGCCAACGCGGTGTCCACGACCGAAACCCAGTGCCGGGCCTGGTCATGGATGAGCCAGCGCACCGACCCCTCGGCCACCGGGGCCAGTCCCGCGAGATAGCGTCGAGCGGCTGCGTCATCGAACATGGCGTGGCCTTTAGCGCCCGCCCTTCGAAACGCCAACGCGTCGGATGACCGGTTCGGACCGCCGGCCTGTTGCCGGCGCGGGACCCGGCCGGCATGGTGTCGGCCCCGGAACAGGCGAAGCGAGCATTCGAGCCATGGGTCTGCTGGATGGATTGCTGGGACACGGCGCCGAAGTCGACGCCGCCTCGCTCGAGCGAAGGCTCGCGGGCATCCTGATCGACGGCGAGACGGCGCGCCTGGCGTTCAAGATCATCCGGGACGTGTTCGTGTTCACGGAACGCCGGATCATCCTGATCGACGTGCAGGGCGTCACCGGCAGCAAGGTCGAATTCACCTCGATTCCCTACCGGGCGGTGGTCCGCTTCTCGGTGGAGACGGCCGGCACCTTCGATCTCGATGCCGAGCTCAAGATCTGGGTCTCGGGCACGCCGCAGCCGATCGAGCGCACCCTCAAGAAGGGCGCCGACGTGCGCGGCATCCAGCGCGCCCTGGCCGAGGGCGTGCTGCGCTAGAGCGGTGCCCGAGCGCCGGACGCCGGCTCATCGGGGGCCCGCGCCGCTCCGCGACCCGACCGGGGCCATCGCCTCGAACACGCCGTCCCGGCGGACCAGCGCGTGGAACAGCGCCGCCGCCACATGGGTCAGCACCAGGGCGAAGAACGCGAAGGCGAGGTAGAAATGCGCGTTCCACAGCAGCGTATGGAGCGCGGCGTTCTGCGGTAGGATCGCGGGCAGGCGTAGGCCGCCGTAGAGCACGACCGGGTAGGCCCCGGCCGACAGCATCGCCCAGCCCAGAAGCGGCATGGCGAACATCAGCGCGTAGAGCCCGTAATGGGACAGGTGCGCGGCGAGCTTCATCGGCGCCGGCAGGTCGGCCGGCAGGGGCGGGCTCCCGCTTCGCGCCCGCACCGCCAGCCGGATCAGGGCGAGGACGAAGATCGCCACGCCCAGCGTCTTATGGGTCGCCAGCAACGGCACGTATGTGGGCATGATCGTCGAGACCATGCCGACCCCGATGAAGAACATCGCGATGATGCACGCCGCCATCGACCAGTGCAGCAGCCGCTGGCCGCCCGTGAAGCGCGTCCTGTCGGTCGTCATCGCCGCGCCTCCGCCGTGCGCCCAGGATAATCCTTCTCCTCCGCGGTGCGGAGGTCGTAGGATCGCGCGTAGGCCGCCGAGCGCGCCGCCGGGAACGGGTCGTCGGAGACCCGGATGCCGTCCGGCAGGATCGTCGGATCGAAGTTGATGTCGCGGCAGGGGCCGTCCGCCTCGGGTTCGATGCGCCGAACCACCAGGGTGCCCGCCTCCACGCTGCGCCGTCCCTCCGGCCAGGCCTGGCTCGGATCGGCGGTCGGGTCGCCGGGCTCGGCGACGGTGAGGACCAGGGTCCAGCGTTGCGGCGCGGCCGCGACCCGGTCCGCGATCTCCTGCTCCAGGTAGGCGGGGCCGCGCTTGGCCAGATCCTCGGGCGTGATCCGCACCGCCTGCGCTTCGGGACGGAACGACCAGCGCACGGCCCGCTCGGCGCCGGACGCGTCGGTCACCAGGAAGGCGTTGAGGCTGTTGTAGGGCTCCTGCGCGTAGCTCGCGGTCCAGTCGGGGCTCTTGGCCCAGGCGCCGAACGGGGCGAACCCCGGATGCGCGGCGACGAAGGCCGCCATCGCGTTCGGCTCCTTGCTCGCCGGGACCCGCAGCAGGGCGTAGAACGCCTCCGGGGTGGAAACCGGGAAGACCGGCGCGTTGATCATGGCGGTGCGCCACACCGCGCCGTCGTCCGACGTGATCTGCAGCCCGAGGCCCCGCACCCGGACGGTGGCATCCGGCGCTCCCGGATTGGGGGTGCCGAGGTTGAACCGCCCCAGCGCCGGATGGTGCCCGGCCTCAAAGATGCGTGCCCGCGAGAGCGCGCTGCCCTGGCCGTTGGCCTCGAACGTTCCGGTGAAGCAGATGCCCTTGGCGTGGTTGCGGCGATACCCGGGAACCGGGCCGGTCGGCGGCGCGAGCGCGTCGACGAGCTTCGTGGGCGTCAGGCGGTCGGGCGAGAGCCAGCCCGCCGTGTAGGCGAGCGCCCCGGTCGCGCCGACGCAGACGGCCGCGATGACCGCGAGCGAGGTCAGGGTCGAGCGCGGCCCCGATGATGGAAGCGGCATGCGAGGGTCTCCCTTGGCCATCGCGCGGCGCCGGCCGCCGACGGCCCCGGCGCGGCGACGAACGATCCCGGACGCCGGCGGAGACCGGCTCCGCCCGCGTTCGAGGACTCACAAGCTGCCAGAAATTTTGAATGCAGGAAAGCAAAGCTTCGGAGCGGCGACGAATACGGGCGGCATTCGTGGAAAGACGGGTTTCTGCCCGGGCCGTACTGCTCCACGCCGGTACCGCTCACGCGGCCCGGGGCACCAGGCGCCGGGCGCGCACGGTGCCGTCGATGCTCCGGAGCGCCTGGAGAACCGCATCCGCCTCCGTCCGCTCCACCGACGCATCCACGACCACGTAGCCGAAATCGCCGTCGGTCTGCAGATACTGCGCGTCGATGTTGAGCGCGCGGCCCGAGAAGACCGTATTGATCTTGCCCAGGACGCCGGGCACGTTCCGGTGCACGTGGAGGAAGCGTGCGCCGGACAGGCGCGGCGGCAATTGCACCTGCGGGAAGTTGACGGCGCCCAGCGTCGAGCCGGTCTGGGCATACTCCACCAGCTTGCGGGCGACCTCCGCGCCGATGCGGTCCTGCGCTTCTTCCGTCGATCCGCCGATGTGCGGGGTCAGGATCACGTTCGCGAGGCCCTGGAGCGGCGAGACGAAGCGCTCCGCGTTGGAGGTCGGCTCGACCGGGAAGACGTCGATCGCCGCGCCGCCGAGACGGCCCTCCCGCAGCGCCGCGGCCAGGGCCTCCAGGTCCACCACCGTCCCGCGGCTGTTGTTGATCAGGTAGGCGCCGGGCTTCATGGCGCGGATCCGTGCCGCGTTCATGAGCCCGTGCGTCGCCGGGGTCTCGGGAACGTGCAGGCTGACCACGTCGCTCAGGGCGAGCAGGGTCTCCAGGCTGTCCACCGGCTCGGTGTTGCCGTGGCGCAGCTTGTCGGTCAGGTCGTGGAAGATGACGCGCATGCCCATCGCCTCGGCGAGATTGGACAGCTGCGAGCCGATATTGCCGTAGCCGACGATCCCCAGTGTCTTGCCGCGGACCTCGAAGGCGCCCGTCGCGGATTTGTCCCATCCGCCCGCATGCGCGGAGGCCGAGCGCGGCAGGATGCGCCGCAGCAGCATCACGATCTCGCCGATCGTGAGTTCGGCGACGCTGCGCGTGTTCGAAAACGGCGCGTTGAAGACGGGCACGCCCCGCGCCCGGGCGCTCTCGAGATCGACCTGATTGGTCCCGACGCTGAAGCACCCGATGACGGTCAGGTCGGGCAGCGCGTCGAGCAGCTCCGCCGTGACCGTGGTCCGCGAGCGGATCCCGAGCACGTTGGTGTCGGCGAGGCGCGCCGCCTCGGCGAGGCCGAAGGCGTGGGACAGCGGTTGGACCGCGCCGAATCCCGCCTGCGCGAAGATCGCGTGGGCCGTGGCGGCGATGTTCTCGCTCAGGACGATGCGTTCCGTAGGCAAAACCGGCACCTCTGCGGAAGGGATGTTGCAGAGTATCACGATCTGCGCGGCGCTGTTCGTCGTCAATCGTCTTCGATCGGCGAACAGGACAAGACGGAAGAATCGTCGTGGTGTTGTGCAATACGATGGGAAGAATGTATCGTTCGCGGCTGGCGTCCTGCTTCATTGCGATCTTGAGGGATCGGTGCTTCCGATTCGCCCTTCGCTGAGTCCGGCGGGCGTCGAGATCGCGCGTCCGGCCCGAAGGATCCGCGGCGCCTGCGTCGGTCATGCGCTCCGTCCGCCCGGCGGTTGACCCGTATCCGGTGCGAAAACCGCGTCGCGCACGTCGGGATGTGCTTCTACCGTTCGCCCTCTCTCGAAAGGAATGCTACTATAAAAGCCGATACCGGGGTGGAACGGGACGGTTCTTCATGGCAGCGACGCGTCGCATCGGCCTCGTCCTCTGTCCCGATTTCGACTTCATGGGTCTGGCCGTCACCTCGCCGTTCGAGATGGCGAATTGGTATGCGGGCGAGAAGCTCTACGACGTCCGCCTGCATTCCGAGTTGGGCGGCCGGCTCCGGGCCGGACTGGGCGCCGACGTCGCCACCGAGCCGCTGGCCGAGCCGGACGCCTTCGACACGATCCTGGTCGCGGCCGGCGTCGGCATCCCGACGACTGCGCCGGGGCTCGCCGCCTATATCCGCGCCGCCGCGCAGGGGACACGCAGGCTCGCCGGCCTGTGCCTGGGGGCCTTCACCCTGGCCGATGCAGGGATACTCGACGGGCGGCGCGCGACCACGCACTGGTATTTCGCGCCCCATTTCCGCGCGCGCTACCCCGCCTGCAAGCTCGACGTCGACAAGATCTACATCGCCGACGACAACATCTGGACCTCGGCCGGCATGTCGGCGGCCATCGACCTCGCGGTCGGCATGGTCGAGCGCGACCACGGCCGGGACCTCGCCACCTCGGTCGCCCGGGGGCTGGTGATGGAGCGGCGCCGGTCCGGCGGCCAGGCGCAGCGCTCGGCCCTGCTCGATGTCGATCCCCCCACCGATCGGATCCAGAGGGTCCTGGACTACGCCCGGCGCAACCCGGGCAAGCCGCTGACGGCCGAGGACCTGGCGGCGGTGGCTTGCCTGAGCCCGCGCCAGCTGACGCGCCTGTTCCGCGCCGAGACCGGGACCTCCCCGGCCAAGGCCGTCGAGACGATCCGGGTCGATGCGGCCAAGCTGATGCTGGAGGAGAGCCGGCTGCCGCTGGAGGCCATCGCCCAGGCGGTCGGGTTCGCCAACCGGGAGCGGATGCGCCGGTCGTTCCTCCGGGTCTACGGCGAGGTCCCCCGGCGAATCCGCCAGGCTGCCGGGCCGCTCGCCGTGATGTGACGCGGACCATGTCCGCGGGCGGTGCCGGCGGGCTGCGGCCGTGGGCGATGTCCGAAAACGTGGCCTTTATGGCGTAGGCCGCGGGCAGGGCCACGCTTAAGCATGGTGCAGGCCCTGCTGATATTCGGACGGACACGATCATGGTGAACCTGTCGATCAATGGTCGCCAGCATGCAGTCGATGCCGAGCCCGACACGCCATTACTGTTCGTCCTGCGTGATACGCTGGGCCTGACCGGCACCAAGTACGGGTGCGGTATCGGCCAATGCGGCGCCTGCACGGTGCTGCTGGACGGCCAGGCGACGCGCTCCTGCCAGATCCCGATCGAGAGCGTCGGCACGCAGCCCGTCGCCACGATCGAGGCGGTGGAGCAGGACGCGGTCGGCCAAAAGGTCGTGGCGGCCTGGGTGGCGCTTCAGGTGCCCCAATGCGGCTATTGCCAGTCGGGTCAGGTCATGGCCGCGACCGCCCTGCTCAAGCAGACGCCGCGCCCCACCGACGCCGACATCGCCGACGCGATGACCAACCTGTGCCGCTGCGGAACCTACAACGCCATCGCCGCCGCCGTGCGGCAGGCCTCGGCCTGAGGAGAGCGGCATGGAACAGTTTCTCGCTCCGGCCCCGGCGGACGCCGTGACCGTGGTCGAACCGATGCCGCGCGAGGCATCGCGGCGCGGCTTCCTGACGGCCGCCGGCAGCGCGCTGGTGCTCAGCGTGGCGCTCCCCGGCCGCAGCGCCCGCGCCCAGGTGCAGGGGCCCGCGGAGGGAGCGGGCGCGATCGCGCCCAAGCCCGGCACCCGGGTCGCCGCCTTCCTGGAGATCCACCCGGACGGCACCGTCAAGCTGCTCAGCCCCTTCGTCGAGGGCGGTCAGGGCATCGCCACCGGCATCGCGCAGATCGTCGGCGAGGAGCTCGACGTGCCGCCCGCGCGGTTCGTCGTGGAATGCGCGCCGCCCGGTCCCGACTATGCCGTGGTGAACGGGCTGCGCATGACCGGCGGCAGCTTCTCGACCCGCTCCAGCTACGCGGTGATGCGCCGGCTCGGCGCGACCGCCCGCGACATGCTGATCCGCGCCGCCGCGGCCCGGCTCAAGGTCCCGGAGGCCGAACTCACCACCCGCGACGGGGTCGTGCTGCACGCGGCGACCAACCGGTCGCTGCCCTACGGTGACCTGGCGGCCGACGCCCTGCTGCTGAAGCCGAACGAGGCCGTACAACTGCGCGACCCGGCGACCTTCCGGTATATCCGCCAGCCGGTCCCGCGGCTCGACGTGCACGACAAGGCGACCGGGCGGGCGGTCTACGCGATCGACCAGAAACTCGACGGCATGCTGTACGCGGCCGTGCAGCACGCCCCGCATCTCGGCACCGAGCCGGAGGCGCTCACCAACGAGGCGGACATCCGGGCGATGCCGGGGGTCCATTCGGTGCATCGCCTGCCGGGCGCCGTCGCGGTCGCGGCCGACAGCTGGTGGCGGGCCCGCAAGGCGGTCGAGGCGCTCACCGTGCGCTGGTCGGCGCCCAAGCCCGGCGGGCTCGACACGGTGGCCGCCGACTTCTCGTCCGACGGGATGGTGGCGGCGCTCAAGGCTTCCACCGATCCGGGCCTCGCGGCCGAGGCGGTGGGCGACACCGCCGACGCCTTCGCCAAGGCGGCCAAGGTCATCGAGGCGGAGTACGAGGCACCCTATCTCGCCCATGCCCAGCTCGAGCCGCCCTCGGCGCTCGCGCGCTTTGCCGAGGATGGGACGCTCGACCTCTGGCTGCCCAACCAGATGCCGGAGCTGTTCCAGGCGATCTCCGCCCAGGCCGCGGGCCTGCAGCCGGCGCAGGTGCGGATCCATTCGCCGATGCTCGGCGGCTTCTTCGGCCGCCACTTCGCCTACGGGCCCGGCAACCCGTTCCCGCAGGCGATCCGCCTCGCGCAGGCGACCAAGCGTCCGGTGAAGGTGCTGTGGTCGCGCGAGGAGGAGTTCCGCTCCGACGCCCTGCGCCCGCTCAGCTACAGCCGCTTCCGGGCCGCCCTCGACGCAGAGGGCCGGCCGAGCGCCATCGAGGTCCGCACCGTCGGCGAGGGGCCGATCGGGCGCTATTTCGGGGCGCTGTTCAAGAACCCGATCGATTCCTCCGCCGTGGAGGGGATCGTCGAGAAGCCCTACGCCATCCCGAACCGGCGGATGACCTTCACCAAGCTCGCCCACCCGGTGACCATCGCGTTCTGGCGCTCCGTCGGCCACTCGATGAACGACGCGTTCTACGAGAGCTTCCTCGACGAGATCGCGCAAGGGGGCGGGCAGGATCCGTTCGCGCTGCGCCAGGCGCTCCTGAAGGACAGCCCGCGCCACATGGCGCTGCTTGCCGCGGTGGCCGAGATGTCCGGCGGCTGGCGGCGCGGGCCCTACGCGGCCGAGGGCGGCACGCGCGCCCGCGGCCTCGCCATGGCCTCGCCGTTCGGGTCGGAGACGGCCACGATCGCCGAGGTGTCGGTCGAGGGCGGCGAGGCGCGGGTCCACACCCTGTGGATCGCGTTCGATCCCGGCAGCGTGGTCAACCCGGCGATCGTGCGGGCCCAGGTCGAGTCGGCCGCGGCCCTGGGCCTCTCGTCGGTGCTGTTCGAGCAGATCGTCTACCGCGACGGCGTGCGCCAGTCGCAGAATTACGACACCTACCCGATCCTGCGCCGGGAGCACATGCCGGCGGTCCACGTGCGCATCGTCGAGAGCGGCGCGCCCATGGGCGGCGTCGGCGAGCCGGGGCTTCCGGGGGTGCCGCCCGCCGTGCTGAACGCGGTCGCGGCCCTCACCGGGCAGCGCATCCGCGCCCTCCCGATCGCCAACACCAGGCTCACCGCGGCCTGACGAGTTTTGGGGACGCGTCCGGCAGGGCGGCGACGGGGGCCGGGCTCGCCGGGGCCATCTTGGAGGCAGCCGATGCTGGATATGGTCGCGCCGGGCGTGCGGATCGCGGATCCGACCGAGACCGCCCTGACCGCGCACAAGGCCCCCGACACGCCGCCGGCCCCCCCGGCGGGCTGGCGGCAGGTCGAGGCGCTGCCGGTCGGCCTGTTCGCCGCGGTGATGGGCCTGACCGGCCTCAGCGTCGCCTGGAGCCTGGCCCAGGCCCGCTATGCCGCGCCGGCCTGGATCGCGGATGCCCTGGGATTGGCCGCGCTCGCCGCCTTCGTGGCGATCGCGGCGGGCTACGCCGTGAAGGCTGCCATCGCCCCGCAGGCGGTGCGCGCCGAGTTTCTCCATCCGATCGCCGGAAACCTGTTCGGGACGCCGCTGATCAGCCTGCTGCTGCTGCCGATCCCGCTGGCGCGAGCGAACCTGCTCGTCGCGCAGGTCCTGTGGGTTCTGGGCGCCGTGGGCATGACCCTGTTCGCGTGGCTGATCGTGACCCGCTGGCTGAGCGAGCGCCAGCAGGCGGCGCACGCGACGCCGGCCTGGATCGTCCCGGTGGTGGGCCTCCTCGACGTGCCGCTCGCCCTGCCGGGGCTGGGCCTGCCGCCGATGCACGCGGTCATGATGTTCGGGCTCGCGGTCGGCCTGTTCTTCGCGGTGCCGCTGTTCACGCTGATCCTGTCGCGCCTGCTGTTCGAGGCGCCGCTTCCGGTGGCGCTGCAGCCGGCGCTGCTGATCCTGATCGCCCCGTTCGCGGTCGGGTTCTCGACCTACGTGGCGACCACCGGGACGATCGACCTGTTCGCGGAGGCGCTCTACACCGTCGCGCTGTTCCTGCTGGCGGTGCTGCTGCCCAAGCTCGCCCGCCTCGTCCAGGCCTGCCCGTTCCGGGTCGCCTGGTGGGCGGTAAGCTTCCCCCTCGCCGCCGCCGCGGTGGCGTCCCTGCGCGTCGCGACCGCGATGCCGGGCGCGCTCGCCGACGGCACCGCCCTGGCGCTCCTGGCGCTGGCGACGCTGGTGATCCTGTGGCTGCTCGGCCGGACCCTGGTCGGCCTCGCCCGCGGCGAGCTGCGCACCCTGTCCCAGTGATGCGATCGTGGCGGGGATGCGAGCGGAGATCGTGTCGCCGACGCCGTGAGTAACACCGGCGTCCCGAAAGTCTTCGGCCACAGTTCGGGACGATGGACGGCCACAGGCACCGCCCTGTAAGACACAAGCGCTTCCGAGAGCTATCTCGAAGCTGTGTTCGAGCGCGATGCCGGCCCGTGATGCAGTCTTCGCGCACTCGAAGATCCGTCAAAGCGGAGGCCTCCATGCCCTCCGACACGCGCCCCGAACCCCCTCCCGAGACCATCGACCGGAGCCGCCGCCGGCTCCTCGGCGCCACGGCCGCGACCGTGGCGGTCGCCGAGCTGGGCCGCATCGGCGTCGCGCGGGCCGAGACGGGAGCCTCCGCGGCCGGAACCATGCCCGGCACGCTGAAGCAGGTCGAGGCCGGAATGCTCGATGTCGGCTATGCCGAGGCCGGCCCCGCCGACGGTCCGGCGGTCATCCTGCTGCACGGCTGGCCCTACGACATCCACGCCTTCGCGGAGGTCGTCCCGATCCTCGCCGCAGCGGGCCATCGGGTGATCGTGCCGCACCTGCGCGGCTACGGGACGACCCGCTTCCTCGCGAAGGACGCGATCCGCAACGGCGAGCAGGCGGCTCTGGCGGTGGACGTCATCGCCCTCATGGACGCCCTCGGCATCCCCCGCGCCGTGCTCGGTGGCTTCGACTGGGGCGCCCGGACGGCCTGCATCGTCGCGGCGCTCTGGCCGGACAGGTGCCGCGCCCTCGTCTCGGTGAGCGGCTACCTGATCGGCAGCCAGGAGGCCGGCAAGGCGCCGCTGCCGCCGAAGGCCGAGCTGTCCTGGTGGTACCAGTTCTACTTCGCCACCAGCCGGGGCCGGGCCGGCTACGAGGCGTATCGCGATGCCTTCGCCCGGCTGATCTGGCAGAGCGCCTCGCCGCGCTGGGCGTTCGACGACGCGACCTTCGCCCGCAGCGCCCAGTCCTTCGACAACCCCGACCATGTCGGCATCGTCGTCCACAATTACCGCTGGCGGCTTGGGCTCGCCGAGGGCGAGCGGCGCTACGAGGCCCTGGAGGACCGGCTGGCCCGGGCGCCGGAGATCGCCGTGCCGACGATCACGCTCGAGGGCGACGCCAACGGCGCCCCGCATCCGGAGCCTGCGACCTATGCCGGGAAATTCACCGGCCGCTACGCGCACCGGCTGATCACCGGCGGGATCGGCCACAACCTGCCGCAGGAGGCGCCGGGCGCCTTCGCGCAGGCCGTCATCGATGCGGCCTCGGGTTGAGGTCCCGGCGCCCGGATCGTCGCGAGACGGCACAGGAGCTGGCGATGGGCGCCATCACGGTTGCTGCGTCCAGCCTGCTCGCGGCCGCCCTTCTGGGTGCCGCCGCCCTCCGCGCCGGGACCGTGCCCGACGCGTCGCCGCTCTACGGCGTGACCGTTCCGGACGGTTTTCGCGACTGGCCGCTCATCGGGGTCGCACAGGAGACCGGCGCCCTCGACGAGCTGCGCGCGGTGGTGGGCAACGCCCCGGCGCTGCAGGCCTACCGGGCGGGCACGCTGCCCTTCCCGGACGGGACGATCCTGGTGAAGCGCGCCTGGAAACGCACCTCCTCCCGGGAATTCGAGCCCGCCTTCGTCCCCGGGGCGGCGACCACGATCCAGGTCATGGTCAAGGATTCGAAGCGCTACCCGGAAACCGGCGGCTGGGGGTTCGGCCGCTTCATCGACGGCAAGCCCACGGACGCGGCCCAGCACGAGACCTGCTTCGCCTGCCATCAGGCCAACGTCCGGGACCACGACTACGTGTTCACCCGGCTCGCGCCCTGAGGGACCGCGGGCACGGCGACTTCGACGCGGACCCGCTGGGAGCTACGCCACCACGAAGCCGTGCGCGAACGGATCGCGGTCGTCGATGAAGATGGTGTTGATGCCGGTCTGGCGCGCCCAGCCCGCCACCGAGGGCACGATCGCGGGCTTGCCGGCCACCGTGGTCGCGGCCTCGACCCGGCCGCGGAACAGCGAGCCGATGATCGATTCGTGCACGAAATCGTCGCCGACCCCGAGGCGCCCCTTGGCGGCGAGCTGCGCCATGCGGGCCGAGGTGCCGGTGCCGCAGGGCGAGCGATCGATCGCCTTGTCGCCGTAGAACACGGCGTTGCGGGCCTGGGCCTCGGGGTGGCGTGGCGCGCCGGTCCACAGGATGTGGGACAGGCCCCGGATCTCCGGATGCTCGGGATGGACGAAGTCGTACGTGGCATTGAGCGCCGCGCGCAGCTTCGGCGACCGGGCGATGAGGTCCCCGGCGGTGTGATCGGCCATGTCCCGGAAGTTTTTTTGGGGCTCGACGATCGCATAGAAGTTGCCCCCGTAGGCGACGTCCACCACGATCTCGCCGACCCCATCGAGATGCGCGGTCAGCCCTTCGGCGTGCAGGAAGCCCGGCACGTTGCGCAGCCGCACCTCCTCCACGAAACGGCCCTCCTGCCGGTAGGTGATGTCCACCTTGCCGGCCGGCGCGTCGATCGAGAGCCGCCCCGGCGCGCGCGGCGTGACCAGGCCGTTCTCGATCGCCATGGTGACCGTGCCGATGGTGCCGTGGCCGCACATCGGCAGGCAGCCGCTGGTCTCGATGAACAGCACCGCGACGTCGCAATCGGGCCGCGTCGGCGGATACAGGATCGC
Organism: Methylobacterium sp. WL64; assembly: GCF_008039945.1. Classification (NCBI taxonomy): domain Bacteria; kingdom Pseudomonadati; phylum Pseudomonadota; class Alphaproteobacteria; order Hyphomicrobiales; family Methylobacteriaceae; genus Methylobacterium; species Methylobacterium sp. WL64. Next base: position 23,876 of record NZ_VRVA01000025.1, on the reverse strand, counting down.
GCCCGACATCATGTCGTGGCCGCGCGGCTCGAACATCAGCCCGGTGCGGATCCAGTCGTAGGTGCGCAGGAAATGGGCGCGCTTCTCCAGCATGGTGCCGCCTTCGAGGATCGGGCCCCCGCCCGAGACGAGGCGGACCGGGTTGCCGCAGGTATGGCCGTCGAGGCACGAGAAGGTGTGGTTGGCCATAGGCGAAGCCCTATCGGAAGCGCTGGGGCGAGAACGGCGCGAGGTCGATGGACGGCGGCGCGCCGGTGACGAGGTCGGCGACGAGGCGCGCGGTGCCCGCCGACTGGGTCAGCCCCAGATGACCGTGCCCGAAGGCGTAGACGACCCGGCGGGTGGACGCGGCCCGACCGATGGCGGGCAACGAGTCGGGCAGCGACGGTCGGAAGCCCATCCAGGGCTGGCCGCCCTCGGTTTTGAGGCCCGGCAGGAAGGTCTTGGCCTTGCGCAGCATCGCCTCCGAACGCCGGAAATCCGGCGGCCGGTCGAGGCCGCCGAGTTCCACCGCGCCGCCGACCCGGATCCCGCAGGAGAGCCGCGTCACCACGAAGCCGTGGCCCCCGAAGGTGACCTGCGTGCGCAGGTCGAGGGCGCCCTCGGGCAGGGTCGTGTTGTAGCCCCGCTCCGTCTCCAGCGGGATCCGCTCGCCCAAGGTGCGGGCAAGGCGGTGCGAGAAGGCCCCGGCCGCGACCACGACCTGCCCGGCCATGCGGGTGCCGGCGGATGTCACCACGGCGACGCCGTCGGCCGTGGGGCGCAGCGCCGTGACCTCGGCCCGCGCGATCGCGCCGCCTTCGTCCCGCAGGCGCTCGGCCAGGGCGAGCACGTAGGTTTTCGGTTCGGCGATCGAGTACCAGCCGGGGGTGAACGTCCCGTGCGTGAAGCGGGGCGCCAGGCCCGGCTGGATCGCCGCCATCGCGGCGGCGTCGAGGTGCTGGAAGGCGATGCCGTGATCGGCGCGGACGTCCCAGCCGGGGAGGGCGGCCTCGAATTCCGGCTTTCCCTCGTAGACCTGGAGGTTGCCGTCCTTGCGCAGCATCCCCCGCGTGCCGGTGGCCTCGAGGAATGGCTCCAGCGTGTCCCGCGACAGGTCCATGAGCGCGGTCTGGGCGGCGGTCGCCCGGCGGACGCGATCCGGCGCGCAGGCTCGCCAGAAGCGCAGCATCCAGGGCAGGATCCGGGGCGCGTAGGCCGGCGGCACCGAGAGCGGCCCGAGCGGATCGAGCAGCCAGCGCGGCGCCCTCCTGAGGATGCCGGGCGAGGCTAGCGGCAGGATGTCGGAGAACGCGAAGGCGCCGGCATTGCCCGCGCTCGCCCCGGCCGCCGGGCCCTCCCGATCGAGCACCGTGACCGACAGGCCGCGCGCGCGCAGGGCCAGGGCGGCGGACAGCCCGATGACGCCCGCTCCGACGACGATGACGTCCGGTGGCTCCGCGGCCGCCATCCTAGCGCGCCACCGCCCGGTGCGGACGCGTCGCGCTCCCGGACGTGACGCCCCTTGGACAGCAAGAAATGGCGTCCTTCATGCCGGTCGACAGGCCTCCGAAGATGAGCGGGCCCGGCATCGGGCCCCGCGCAGACATCCGGAACCGATGCCTCTATCGAGATGCATAGTTCCGGCGTCTGCATCCAAGCACGTTCTGGGCCGGTCGGCAAAAAGAGCCCGGACGGACTATCGCGGGCAAGCCTGACGCCCCGGAGATCTCGCCATTGCCGTCTCCGCGATCGCTTCGTCTTGCGCTCCGGTCCCGGTGCTCGCCGGCGTGGGCACCGGTCGTCCCACGTCTGGCGCGCGTGTGCCGCCTCTCCCTGCCGGGGCCGATGGTCCCCGATCGTTGCCGGATGCGGGCAAAGGCCGGCTTGCGGCCCGTCAGCCCGACCGGGCCATGCCCAAGGTGCGGATGTTCGACACGACAGGCCTCCAACTCCCGGTCAGACGCGCCTCCAGGATCGATCTGACCGTCCGGCGCGGCAGGATTGTGCAGGCCAGCAGGAACAGCACGACGGATACGCGCCTGATCGGGCTGTACCAGGTTGGGAACGATCGGATCGTGACGACGACGCCCGCCCAGGTGATGCGGCGCATCTCCAGTATGTCGCAGTAATTATTGTACCGAGCATGCATGTACATACGGGTCGGCGAGGCGATTTTCCAGGATCCATCCCTGTCGGGCAGTGCGGTTCTAAGATGTTCCAGCCGATCGACGAACCGTTTCTGGTGCTTTCTGATCAGGGCCACCGTCGGTGTCCGGTTGGTGCCGGACTTGTTCTTGTTGTGCAATCTGTAGCGGCCGAGCGGTTCGGACAGGCTCACGACGTCACCGTGGAACGGCGCGGCGAGCAGCATCACGCCGTCGACGGCCGAATCGTAATGGGCGTCCTCCAGGAGCGCGCACAGGTCCCTGCGAAACACGTTGCCCGAGGTCGGTGGCGAGATGTAGGTCCCCGCCCTCTCGATGGCCTTGACGAACGTGGCGCGCGCCCGGCCTTTCGCCAGATTCGGAAAAGACGTGCCGAGCGGCGTGCCGTTGCTGTCGATGCGAAGCAATGGGAACTGTAGCTTCGCAACGTCCGCATCGAGATGCTGGATGATCGTCTGTATCGAGCCCGGAACGAGTTCGTCGTCGGCATCCAAGAACAGGATGAACGGGGCATCCGTTTTCGACACGCCGTATCGGCAGGCGCTGACTTGACCGCCGTTCTCTTTCCTGAACGCGCGAACCTTGAACTGCTCGATTACCTCCCACGAACGATCAGTCGATCCATCATCGACGACGATGACATCGCAGTGGGTCGTGTCCTGGGAGAGTACGCTTGCGATCGCATTTCGAACGTAATCTTCATAATTATGACAATTTATTATGATCGCAAGCTTTAGTTCTTTGTCTTCCATGTTATTTTCCCACGTAGAGATTGCGCAATATTTCTTGAGGGCATCTTGAATAGGTTTTGATGTTGCTATTATTCACGTATTAAGGCTTTCGGTAAATACCCTGATCCATAAATAAGGCCGGGATTAAAATCATCGCTCGGCGATAGGCCGTCCGGATTGCAGAGATCCCTGCGTGGGACGCGATCATCACCCCGCCGCACGTCCGCAACCGGGAAGGGGGCGACTGGCAGCGCCGACGATCGGACGCTTGGCCCCCGCCCGGCACGACCGGCTCACCGACCGGGACACGGAACCCGCACCCATCGACCTGGATCGGCGGCGTCACGCCGGCCGGGGCGCGGACCGGCCGGCCGCGTCCGCCCCACGTGCGAAGGCCTTCGCGTTAAGTCAGCGTTCCGCGGCCGCAGGTCGTACACTTCGCAGTGACTGCGCGGGATCGGGCGGCCACGGCCCGAGTTAACGCGCGGTCTGACCTACGATCGGGCTGTCGGACACCCGGTGTCTTCGCTGGGACTACACCGATGCGCATACCGGTTATCAATCCGTCCCGCGCATACCGTCCCGGGATTGGACGCGGCGCGAGGAGGGACGATCGGTGGGCCTGCCCGGTGTGAAGGACGGGGAGAAATCCCGTCACATCCTCCCGACCGCCAGCACGATGATCGGAATCAGCACCACGCTGATTGGTCTGGTGAAGCTGCTGGAGCACTATTCCGGTCCCAGCCAGGTCGACGTCTACAGCGGCATCGTCGCCGTCCTGTTCCTGCTGAGCGCGATCCTGTCCTACCTGTCGACGCGGCTCGAGGCCCGGCCGCGCATCAGCCGCTTCGCCGAGCAGGTGGCGGACAACTTCTTCCTGCTCGGCCTCATGGGCATCACCGGCGTCGCCTTCCTGTTCGCCTACGAGGTGATCTGAGGCCGGTCCGTATCCCGCTCAGGGTGCGCAGGCGAGGTCGCCGCCCGGGCACTTGATCTGCGCGGTCAGGTCCTGGATGCGCTGGCGGGTCAACTCGGTCTTGCAGGTGCCGTCGAGCAGGGGCGCGATCGTTCCGTTGGAATCGGGCGCGGAGGCGTCGTAGCCGCTGCGCAGGTTGCACTCGAGGTCGCGGAAGGCGATCCAGGCCCGCTGCGCCGCCACCAGGTTGTGCCGCCCGTTGCTGTCGAGCTTGTCGCGCAGGGCGGCGTAGCGCCGGTTCAGTTCCGCATCGGCCTGCGCGAAATTCTGGGCCGCGCAGAGATTCGCCGCCGTCTGATCGGGCGCCTGCGTGCAGTCCGCCCCCACGGCGGAGCCGACGGCCGGCAGGGCGATCAGGACTCCGATGAGGACGGTTCGCAGCATGGCAGGCTCCAGGACCGAGGCGGGCTTCAGGGCTCATCATCCGTCTGCCGGGCGCGGAAGGCGTAGAAGCCGCCGTCGGCGTCGTACAGGACGTCGAAGCCGTTGAGCAGGCGCAGGCCGGTATTGACGAAGGGAAGCGGGCGCGTGGTGTTGAGGACGATGCGCTCCGGCGCCAGGGGCGGGGCGGTATCGCCGCTCGTGATCGCGTAGCCGGCCGCGTCGCCGAAGCGGAAGCGCAGCCGCGTCCCGGGGGCGAGCGCGCGGTGGCCGGCGCCATCGGTACGGAGGCTCTCAGTGACTTGCTCGGGCGGGAGCGTCAGGAACATGTCGGTCACGCCGGTATCGATCAGCGCGCGACCGCAGGCGCCCGGCTCCCGGGCATTCACCCCGATACACACCGGTACGCCGAGCCAGTCGCCCGAGACCCGCGGATGCGGATCGAGCCTCACGAAGCGGAAGCGTCCCCGGGTGTTGGCGCGTGTCAGCCCGACATGCACCCCCGACTTGGTCACGACGTAGCCGCGATGGACCGGACCGGGACCCGGCGGCTCGGCGTTGAGCAGCGGATTGGTGTCCGGCGTGCTCTGGGTCTGGCTGTCGTCCTCGCGCCCGAAGCCGATCCCCAGCATGGCCACGTGCCCGGGGGCATCCTCCGGGGTGCAGGAGCGGGCCTTCTCTGTGCAGTCGATCCGGTCGACCGCCAGCACGGGAAGCGGCCGCGTCGAGACCCTGGCGCCGTCGCGGCCCGACAGGGTCACCGGCACCGTCACCCAGCGGCCGATCATGATCCGGCCGGAACTCGTGTAGGTCAGGCGACCGGGCCGGCTCGGCAGGGCGTCGACATCCGGGATGCGCCCGGCCGACACGACGATGCCGGTGGAGCCGGTATCGACGAGCACCGGGCGGGCCTCGCCTCCGAAGGACAGGCCGAAACGCGGTGAGCGGGCGATCGCTTCGCCGGGACCGGGTGCGTTGAGGAAGGTCAGGAAGACGCCGCGCCGGTCGCTCTCGTAGTTCGGGCGCTCATCCGCCCTCGCGGCGGCAGCGCGCGCGATCAGCCCGGCTCCGAGCAGCGCCGTCCAGGCAAGCCCGCGCGTTCCGACGTGTAGCGTGTTGATGAGACGCATCGTGGGACCCGGAGATGGGAAGCCCGAGCCTAGCATCCGGTCGAACCGCCGGCACGCTGGAGTCCCTCCCGCCGATGTGGAGACGAAACGGAATCGGCCGGTACGGTGAATCTCGCCGCGCCGGACCTGCCTGACGGCGGCACGACCGGGAGAAGCGCTATCGCCGGGGGGGGCGCCCGCTCCTCCAACCCGCCCAGGAGGACCAGGATCCGGCCCAGCAGCACGCGTGTGTGCAGCGCCGCACCGGTGACGGCGCGATCGTCGGCCTGTCTGGCACAGGCCTCGTAGGCAGCCCGCAGAGCGGCAAGCTGGCGCGCACGCAGTTCGGGAACATCGGAGCCCATGGGCCACCCCCGACAGGCTCGTGTCCGCGGTACGTCCCCGCAGACAAGCCTCCTGAACCATCCATAGTCGGGGAGTTGGAAAACCGTGCTCGAACGGTCCCTACGACCTTTAGTGCCGGAACACCTGGACATACGCCGCAGGCTCCCCGACCCACGCGGTCAAGGATTCGGGTGCCATCGCGGCCAGCACCAAACCGTCGAGCAAGAGGTTTCCACGCCCCAGGGCGGCACGTACCGCCCCGGGCAGGCAGGTAACCAATTCTAGGAAGCGAATCCAGACCGATAACGCTTCCGCCCCGATGCGTTTTCGGGATGCCTGGTGGCGCATGCAGGACAGCATTTGGTAGATAAAATGCTCGAATTTGTCTTAAAAAGCATTAACCTTGTTGCTCGGCGATGTTGAACAAATGCCTTGCCTTCGACATCTGCTTCCGTCCAGCAGGTTGTCTCAGGTGTGATGAAGATGAAATCGTATTCCATCTTTCTTCGCGATCGGGCGCAGGCCGACGCGGATCATCCGCGCTTGCTCGCGTACGAGATTTCAGATCGGGATGTGGCGCAGGCGCTCGTCTCGTCGATCGCCGCGTCTCATGAGGATCACGGCTTCAATCCAGCGACGGGCGTGCATTGGTTCAGGTACGGCGGCAGCCTTCACGAGATCTACGCTTGGCCGCAACGCTGAGTGCGGGGTCGGCTCAGGTACCGCAGAACGTGCGGTATCCGACCCCGCCGCCCTCGGGTGGCTCGGCATAAGGGGCGGCCGCGGGCTGGTCCTCGTAGGGGCGCGACAGCACCGCCAGAAAGGCTTCGAAGGGAGCGAAGTCGTCACGCTCCACTGCCGCCTCGATCATCTCCTCGACCCGGTGGTTGCGCGGGATGTAGGCGGGGTTGACCTGCCGCATCGCCGCCGCGACCGCCGCAGGGCTGCGGCCGTCCTGGGCCAGGCGGGCGCGCCAGCGCGACGCCCAGTCGTCATAGGCCGTCGGATCGACGAACAGGTCGCGCGGATCGGCGCCGGCCTCCGGTCGTTCCGCGACCGCGCACAAGGCCCGGAACGTGCGGGTGAAGTCCGCCTGATTCTCTGCCATACGCTTCAGGAGGTCGCCTGCCAGCGCGGGGTCGCCGTCCCGGATGTCGGACAGGCCGAGCTTGGCATTGAGACCGCCCTGATAGGCGGCCTCGAAGCGCGGCGCGTAGCCGGCCAGCGCCGCTTCGGCCTGCGCGACCGCCTCGGTCTCGTCCGGATCGAGCAGCGGCAGCAGCGTCTCAGCCAGGCGCGTCAGGTTCCAAAGCGCGATCCGGGGCTGCTCGCCATAGGCATAGCGGCCGTTCCGGTCGATGGAGCTGAACACCGTCCGGGGATCGTAGGCGTCCAGGAAGGCGCAGGGGCCGTAATCGATGGTCTCGCCCGCCACCGACATGTTGTCGGTGTTCATCACCCCGTGGACGAAGCCAACCAAGAGCCAGCGGGCCACCAGTTCGGCTTGGCGGGCGACAACGCCTTCCAGCAGTGCCCGGTAAGGTTTCTCCGCACCGGCCGCATCGGGATAGTGCCGGGCGATCACGTGGTCGGCGAGTGCCCGCAGACCCTCGACGTCGCTCCGCGCGGCGAAGAACTGGAACGTGCCAACTCGGATATGGCTCGCCGCCACGCGGGTCAGGATTGCGCCGGGCAGGACCGTCTCGCGCGCCACCGGCTCGCCGGTCGCGACGGCGGCGAGTGCCCGGGTGGTCGGAATGCCGAGCGCCGCCATGGCTTCGCTGACGAGGTACTCGCGCAGCACGGGCCCCAGCGCTGCTCGGCCGTCGCCCCGTCGGGAGAACGGTGTCGGGCCGGAACCCTTCAACTGGATGTCGCGGCGCTGTCCCGCCCGGTCGATCACCTCGCCGAGCAGGACCGCACGGCCGTCGCCGAGCTGCGGTACGAACTGGCCGAACTGGTGCCCGGCATAGGCCGCTGCGAGCGGTGCCGCGCCCTCCGGGACACGGTTGCCCGCCAAAGCCGCGACGCCCTCGGAACCGGCCAGCCAGTCCGGATCGAGGCCGAGGTCCTGGGCCAACGCTCGGTTCAGCCGGATCAGGCGCGGTGCCGCCACCGGCGTCGGCGCGCGGGACGCATAGAAGCGCTCCGGGAGGCGGGCGTAGCTGTTGTCGAATGGGATCGGGGTCATCGACGCCATCTATGAATGCGCCCGGCGGCCAGCAAGCGCGGCCGAGGTCGGTTCTCATGGGCCGCCGTTGGTCCAAGACCGTTCGCGCGTGCCCGGTTCCGTACGTCGCAGTCGTGGCGCTGCGGATCCGGCTGGATTGCGACCGAACCGCCGGGATGCGCGTTCGCTCCAGACGCCGATCAATCCCGGCTCCGTCGTGCCCGGCCCCGTCGTGAGCCGTCGAGCGGCGTGTGGCGGGCGGGTCTCAGGACGTTTCCTCTGGACGAAAATACGCGGTGACGGCCAACCGGATGCTTGTAAGCCTTCCCCCCACGGGCGATGCCGCTGCCATGGCTGTGTGCGAACCCGTATCAATCTTGCCGAAGACCGAACCGGGGGCTGCGATGCACGTGCATGACACCGCCAACCGAGCCTGCGCGACCGATCGCGAGCCCGGTCTGGCGGTGCGAGGGGCTGCTGCAGGACCGCGCAGTTCGAGCGAGCCATGAGCGCCACGGCCGCATTTCTGCCTGGAGGCGGCGAACTGGGCGCGATCGTCCGGGCCTACGACTGGGCGACGACGCCGCTGGGTCCGATCGCCCGCTGGTCTCAGAGCCTGCGCTCCGCGGTCAGCACCGTGCTGCTGTCGCCGGTGCCGATCGTGCTGCTCTGGGGCGCGGACGGCATCATGATCTACAACGATGCCTACTCGGCTTTCGCGGGCGGCCGGCACCCGCAGCTCCTCGGCTCGAAGGTCCGCGAGGGCTGGCCTGAGGTCGCCGACTTCAACGACAACGTGATGCGGGTGGGGCTCGCCGGCGGCACGCTGTCCTACAAGGATCAGGAACTCACTCTGCACCGCTACGGCCGACCCGAGCAGGTCTGGATGAATCTCGACTACTCGCCGGTGCTCGACGAGGCCGGGCAGCCGGCCGGGGTGATCGCAGTCGTGGTCGAGACCACCGAGCGCGTGCTCGCGGAGCAGCGGCTGAAGGCGAGCCAGGCGCTGGCTCAGCTCTATGCCGACCGCATCCAGCTCGCCCTGTCGGCCGGCGCGATCATCGGCACCTGGGTGTGGGATCTGCCCGCCGACGCGTTCACCGTGGACGAGGCCTTCGCCCGCAGCTTCGGCCTCGATCCGGCCCTCGGCCGGGTCGGGCTCAGCCTCGAGCAGGTAATCGCTACGGTCCATCCCGAAGACCGGCAGGGGCTGATCGCGGCGATCAACGAGGTCATCGCCCGCGGGGGGGCGTACGCGCACCAGTACCGGGTGCGGCGCACCGACGGGAAGTACTACTGGATCGAGGCGAACGGCCGGGTCGACCGCGCTCCGGACGGGATGCCGCTGAGCTTCCCGGGGGTGCTGATCAATGTCGAGGACCGCCGGGCCATCGAGGCCGAGCGCGACCGCGCCATCATGATGCTGCGCACCCTTACCGACACGCTGGAGCAGCGTGTTGCCGAGCGGACCAGCGAACTGATGCGCGCCGAAGACGCCCTGCGTCAGTCGCAGAAGATGGAGGCGGTTGGCCAGCTCACAGGCGGTGTCGCACACGACTTCAACAACCTGCTGATGATCATCCGTTCCTCGGTGGACTTCCTGCGCCGGCCCGATCTGCCGGAGGCGCGCAAGACCCGCTACCTCGACGCGGTCTCCGACACGGTGGACCGCGCCGCCAAGCTCACCGGCCAGCTCCTCGCCTTCGCCCGGCGGCAGGCGCTCAAGCCCGAGGTGTTCCATGTCGGGCAGAAGGTCCGCGGGATCGCCGACATGCTCGACACCGTGATCGGCGCCCGCGTCCGGGTGATCGCCGAGGTCCCGGACGAGCCCTGCCATATCCGGGCCGACGTCAGCCAGTTCGAGACCGCCCTGGTGAACATGGCGGTCAACGCCCGGGACGCCATGAACGGGGAGGGCACGCTGACCCTGCGGCTCGCCGGCGGTCGGACTATGCCGGCGATCCGCGGGCATGCCGGGGCCGACACCGCCTTCGTGGCGGTGTCGCTGACCGATACCGGCTCAGGGATCTCGGGGGCCGACCTGGGTCGTCTGTTCGAGCCGTTCTTCACCACCAAGGAGGTCGGCAAGGGCACCGGCCTCGGCCTCAGCCAGGTGTTCGGATTCGCCAAGCAGTCGGGCGGCAACGTCGACGTCACCAGCGCGCCGGGGCAGGGGGCGACCTTCACCCTGTATCTCCCGCAGGTCGAGGTCGATCGCGGGATCGACGAGGCGGAGGGCGTCCCGGCGACAATCTCGCCGCTCGGCACCGGGCAGCGGGTCCTGGTGGTCGAGGACAATGTCGAGGTCGGTCAGTTCGCCACCCAGATCCTGCAGGATCTCGGCTACGAAACCGTCTGGGCGGCCAACGCCGAGGCGGCGCTCGAGCGGCTCGGCCGGGACGGCGGCGGGTTCGAGGTGGTGTTCTCGGACGTGGTCATGCCCGGGATGGGCGGCCTGGCGCTCGCCCAGGAGCTGGCGCGCCGCCTTCCGGACCTGCCGGTGCTGCTGACCTCGGGCTACAGCCACGTCCTGGCCCAGGAAGGCACCCACGGCTTCGAGTTGCTACACAAGCCCTATTCCGCCGACCAGCTCGGGCGCGTGCTGAGCCGGGTCGTCGGACGGCCGACACCAGCCTCGGTGGAGTGAAGGCGACGCCTTAAGCCGCCGGCAGGACCGCACCGGCCCCCGGGGTGCCGCAGGCGTGGCAGAACCGCTCGAAGGTGCTCTTGCGCTGCGTGCAGGCTTGGCAATCCTCGAACAGGCCGAGCCCGCAATGGGGGCAGAAATTCGTGTTCGGATCGCCGAGCGCGACCGGCCGCTCGCAGCCCGGGCAGACCTTCTTGGCAAGTCGGGCCAGAGCCTGATCGGTGGCGATCTCGGTGCGGCGCTCCTCGTTGGGCCGTGTCTCGACCAGCGCCTGACGTGCGCGGTAGGCATGCAGGGCGTTGATCGCCGCCCGACCGCCGACCAGCGTCACGACCACGCCGACACCGTACTGCACGTAGCCGCCGTAGCTCGGCATGTACGGGACCAGCTCGACGAAGAACGCGAAGGCGGCGGCGAACGCGAAGCCCCAGACGAACGGCCAGTTGCGCGTGTTCCGCCGCTTCAGCAGCAGCCATCCGGCGAGCACCAGCAGCGGCAGGGTCAGAGCGAGCCGGTAGCCGAACACCCGGAGTTCCTGGCCACGCTCCGCCGAGTCGAGCTTCTGCTGAGCCGCCGCGCGGAGCTCGCCGTCCACCCGGCTCTGGTCCTGCTCCCGCTCGGACAGCGTGCGCTGCGTTTCGGCAAGCCCGGCCAGCCGCTCCTCGATCGTCCGCTCGGCGTCCTTGAGTGCGTCGAGCTGCCGGGTGCGTGCGATGAGTCCCGGATCCTGATCGACGCGCTGGGTCGCATCCCTGGTCTTTAGCCAATTGGCGAAGGTCTCGCGGGCGCCTTCCGAGGCCGCCTGGGCGGCATCGAGGGCGAGTTGGTCCCGCTCCGTCCGGCGCCGGCTGTCGTCCATCTCGCGGCGGATTTGCTTCAGCGCGTCGGTCGAGGCCCGGGCTTGGTCGGATCCGAGGAACTGCTCGAGGGTGTAGTGCTGCTCCACCTGCGGCAGGTCGCCAACGACTAGGGAGCCCAGCCCGATCAGGAACCAGGCGAACAGCAGTGCGACGAGCCAGAGGGCGACGTTGAACCAGCGCTCGGACAATCGGGAACCAGCACGCACGCCGTCGACTCCACAGATCCCATTATCGCCCGCCGCACACGCGTCGGACCGACGACCGTGAGCCGTGCTCGACCGCTATTCGGTCGGGCACGGCTCCGGTGTCGGCAAGCTCTAGCATAGGTCGGCCTCCGCCCAACTCGGTCGGCTGACGGAGCCGACGGTCAGCGGGCCGGCGCTGTTCGCGAGGTGCCCGGCGCGGCGCGTGCCCGGCCCGGAACGAGCGATAGTCCGGCCGATATCAGCGCGAACAGGATCAGCGGCGTCAGGCTCAGAGTGAAGCTGCCGGTGGCATCCTTGATCGCGCCGATCAGGTAGGGGCCTAGGAATCCGCCGAGATTGCCCACAGCGTTGATCGCCGCGATGCTGGCAGCCGCCGCAGCCGGCGGCAGCTCCTCGGTCGCCAGGGCCCAGAACGGCCCCTTCAGCATGTAGACGCCGACCGCCGCGACGGTCAGCGCCCCGACCAGCGGCAGGATCCCATTCAGGACGGTCCCGCCCGCCAGCCCTGCGGCCAGGACCAGGAACGGGATGGTGAGGTGCCAGCGCCGCTCGCCGACCTGGTCGCTGTGCCGCCCCCACAGGATCATCGCCACGGAGGCGACGCCGTAGGGAACGCTGTTCAGCAGGCCGGTCTCGAAATTGCCCAGGCCGTAGCTCTTGACGATCTGCGGGGTCCAGAAGGTCAGGCCGTAACTGCTGGCGGTCGAGCCGAAATAGATGGCGGCGAACAGGATCAGCCGCCGATCGCGCAGCATCGTTCCAAGCGACGGCGAGGCGGCACCGCCGCTGCGCGCGGCGTTCCGGGCGGATTCTTCCTTCAGGCGTCCCTCCAGCCAGTCCCGCTCGGCCGGCGGGAGCCATTTCGCGTGGCGCGGCCCATCGGGCAGGAACCACAGCACGGCCCCGGCCATCAGGACGGCGGGCAGGCCTTCCAGGATGAACAACCACTGCCAGCCGCGCAGACCCCATCCGTTCAGGCCGAGCAGCGCCCCGGAGATCGGCGAGCCCAGGAACGACGAGATCGGGATCGAGATCATGAAGATGCCGACGATCCGAGCCCGGTACGCCGAGGGGAACCAGTAGGTTAGGTACAGGATCACGCCCGGGAAGAACCCGGCCTCGGCAACGCCCAGCAGGAAACGCAGGGCAATGAACGACCAGGGACCCTGCACCATCGCCATCGCCATGGAGATCACACCCCAGGTCGCCATGATCCGGGCGATCCAGAGCCGCGCCCCGAACCGCTCCAGCATCAGGTTGCTGGGGACCTCCATCAGGAAGTAGCCGAGGAAGAAGATCCCGGCGCCCCAGCCGAACAGCGTGGCGGTCAATCCGACATCGTGGTTCATCTGGATGGCCGCGAAGCCGACATTCACCCGGTCCAGGAAGGACACGAAGTAGGCGAGGATCAGGAACGGCACCAGCCGCCACCCGATCCGCCGCATCGCCGACCGTTCGAGTTCAGACTCAGCCATGATGATCCTCCTCGGCGGCGGCTGTCTTCGAGCAGCTCACGGGTGCAGGCGCAGGCTCCGGGCGCGCCGGTTCGGCGCTCCGGCGTCGGAGTTTTCGACATCGAAAAGGCAGGCGGCCGTGCGCATCCACTCGAACGGCGCGCCCCGGTCGTCCGGGCCGGAGTCGATCGTGGACGCCATCAGAGCGCCGCCGCAGCGCAGCGCGTGCGGATCATCTCGGGTTTCCTCGCGGCCCGTCGGTTCGATTGCCGATCTTGGTCAGCCGATCTAACGCGAAAGCCCGGTGACCGGAAGTCGTCGCCCGTTGAAGACCTCCGATTTGTCGCGGGTTTACCGGATCGCAGCCGACGCCGGGGTGCCCCGGAGCGGGCGCAACCTCACGCCGGCTTGCGTGCGCGGGCGGGCTTTGCCGCCGGAGCCTCGACCGTCTCAGCGGCCTCGGAGGCGTGCGCGGCAGGCTTCCGGCGCTTGTGGCCGAGGCCTGCGGTGCGGGCGAACTCGGCGCGCATGGCCGAGTAATTGGCAGCGGTGGCCGGGTAGTCGCGCGGCAGCCCGAAACGCTCTCGATAGGCCTCGATGGTAAGGCCATGGCCGCTCAGGTGCCGCTTCAGGGTCTTGTACGGCTTGCCGTCGATGAAACTGATCAGCGCGTCGGGGGTGATCGACTTCCGGATCTGGCCGGGCGTGGTCTTCTTGGCGTCCGGCTCGGCGGGTGTGCCGGCCTGACCAAGCCCCGTGAGGGCTTCATGGACACGCGACAGCAGGGTCGCCAGTTCGGGCATCGGGACGGAATTGTTGGATACGTATGCCGACACGATGTCGGCGGTCAGAGCAATGACATCGGTCTGATCGTCTTGCGGTAATGCGGTGTCGTCTTCCATGGGCAGCTCTCGCGAGGACAGTACGCGATGAACATCGCTGTATCTGTCAACAGTCAAGCGCTAAATCGCACAAAACAGATGACGCCGTGGGTTATCGACTGTTGTATCGAATGAATACCAACATAGATTTGCAACGGTGTAAGCGTGGGACTGCGTCCCGCTGGCTCAGGCCCAACGGCGAGGCGCGTCGAGCCGCCGGGCGCCCGCCGCGTGATGGCCCGTTCGGGATGTCTTAACGATCCTGTGGTCTCTCGAGGCGTCGCTGCGGCCTCGAGGGGTACGAAGCCGAACGACAGGCGGGCCGAGCCCTGCCCTTCATGCTCGGCCCGCGCCCTTATACCTGGCAGCGCTCAGGCGTTGGCTGCGTGCCCGATCGGCGCTGGTATCGTTCCGCGATTGACCGACGGCGCGGCGGCCGGAAGCGTCGCGCTGGATCCGTATTCGGCGCGGTAGGCGCGCTCCAGGGTCATCAGTGTACGCATCGGCGCCTCGGCTAGATCGAGCAGCCGTGCGTCTCGCCAGCGCGGCTTAGTCAGCTTCTTGCGGCTGAACCAGCGCGGCCTTTCTTCCTCGACGAGCAGAATCAGCTTGCCCGACCACGTTTTCCGAAACCAGAACCGCCCCGTGAGCTTGCCTGCGCCGAACATGGCAGCACCTCGCATGAGAGTCCGGAACGACAACGCCCCCGAAACTCGGCGGTTTCCCTGTCACCCGCTGGTGCGGGCCTGGAGGCGCCGGTCCACCCAGGATGCCAACCCGAGGCCCACAATGCCGCCCACCAGCGCCGCTGCCGCCTTCACGAGGAAGTCGTCAAACCGGCCGTGACGCGTACCCGTGAGGGACTGCCCGGCTTCCAGCCCGCCGGCCAGCAGCACGGCTCCGAGCAGGATCCACGGCCAGCGCCGCGGGTAGCCCAGGGTCAGAAGAAGGCCGGCCAACGCGTAGGCGGCCGCCCGCTCGAAGCTGGGATTGGCCGTCACCACCGGACGGAGGCCGATCGGCACCAGCGTGATGGCGACGATCGCCGCCACCAGGATCCAGGCCGCGACCCGCACGAGACCCAGTACCCACTTCTCCATCATGCGCCGCATATCCCGTAACCCTTTGCCGAGCCTCCGGCTTACAGGGCCTTAGGGTTGGAAACTGTTGCAGTTCGGCGGCCAGGACCGGGAAAGCCGATGCCGCAAGTTCAACCGACGGTCCGAGCGGCGTCGCAGGCTTGGCGCCTCATCCGAGTGGGCAGCTTCTGATCGCGAGGTGTTGCTTGTTCGTTCTAGGCACCAGGTCGTCGAATCGGGCATAGAGGCGTCATGCGCTCGCCCGTGCTCAGCCTCCTCGCGATGCTCGTCCTGATCGACGCTGGGTCGACAGCGATGGCGACGGCGACCGATCCGCGCGCGCTCGAACGGGCGTGGCATCGCTGCTTGCGGGAATCCTACGCCCATCAGCCGCCCGGTCAGAGCCGGGCTGGGGACGAACGCAACGCCCTCGACGAATGCAAGGTGCAGGAAGATGCGTTCGTGGCGTCGCTCATGGCAGCCGGGCCTGCGCAGGATGGCAGAACCGGGACCGTCTGGGCCCGGACCTGGGCGGCCTTCGTGGAGCCGCTCACCGCCTGGATCGGCGGTCTTCGGCGTTGAAACTGCGCCGATGCGTGCCGATCAGGAGGTCGACCACTCGCGCTTCACCTCGTCGGCCGGCCGGTCGAGATGGACTTTGCCGCCCTCGACGGCCCGAACGAAGTCGAGCGGGATGTAGTGGTGGAGGCCACCCGCCGCCGCGTCGCGCTTGGTCAGTTTGATCTCGCCTTTGTCGATGTGATCGACGGTTCCAACATGGGCCCCGTCCGAGCCGACGACCTCGGCGTGTTCCTGGATCTGCGCAGCGTCCACCATCTTCATCCTCCCTGTGAAGTCGTCAAACCGTGCCCTGCTCACAGCGGTTCCTGGCTGCGCCATTCCAGCTCAGGCCTGGGTTTCATGGATGCAGCGTTCGGGATGCGTGCCGCAGGGTCGCACCGTGCGGACGTGACTGAACCGGCATCTGCCCGGACCGTTGGACCGCCATGACCGAGCCAACATCCGCCTCACTGGAACAAGTTGCCGACGCCCGGCGACACGAGATGGCCACCGAACACCTGCTGTTCGGCACGATCCGCTTCCTGGCTCACCGCCACCCGGAACTGCTGGATGAGCTTGACGCCAGCTTGGCGCACCTATGGGACCGCGCGGAGGGCGAGGCGCGGGACGACGAGGCCGTGCGCAAGATCGCCAGCCGCATCATCAAGAGCCTCCGGGCGGAGAGCTAGCGACGCCGGGTCGGACGCCTATCCGTGGCCGACCCGCTAGATGCTGTCTTTTGGGGACATGTGATTGGCGTCTGTCAGCGCGTACAGCCGATGCAGATCCCGCGTGTGATCGCGTCGTTGCGCTGTTCGCCCGGGCTCCGCCGTTCGATGCTGCCGGTCTCGCTGGGTCCGAGTGCGTTCGGATTGGGCACCGTCTGCCCGGTAGCCGCGGTATGTGGGGCCTTCGCAGCCGTGGTCGGACCGCCCCCCGTCCCCGTCTGGCTAATGGATTGTGCCCAGCCTGGCTGAATGCCGACGACGAGGAAGGCGACGGTAGCGATCTTCAAGGGCGCGCGCATAATAACCTCCCGGCGCTTTGTTCTGCGTGGAACTGACGCACTTGCCGAGCGAAAGTTCCGTTGACGCGCAGATTCGGACTTTCAGCTCCAACCGTTGATGCTGCCGCATCCAGACTTCGTACGCCCCATTCAGGACTTCGCCATCCGGCGTATCGGCTAAGTCCTATTGAGGCTTGCCGGCTGCGCGGGATTACTAGTCCCTGACACGGTCGCGCTTAATGGGGCTCCAGATGAACCCGACCGTCAAGGCTGTGTTGCTGAACGAGCGGGCGACCGTCCTCTCGGCCATCGCGGCCCGTGAAGGGACCGTCTCAGACCTTCTTGTCCAGTTGAATGGCGTAGAAAATGACATCTGGCGGTTGCGTCACCGCTTGATCGACCTGGAAGCCTATCTGGTCGGCCAGCGGATCGACCTGCCGGCGGATCCGACCGACTCGGAAGCGGCTGCCCCATGCCTGGATGCAGTGGCGACCCCGGCATCAGGCCTGCCGGCTTGCAAGCCCCTCGACGATTTTGTGCGCCACAGGTCCGGCAAGCGAAAGGTCCTCGCCAGCACCGCACCGCGCCGCATCGAGGATGCGAGCCGCTCGGCCTGAGCCTTCCATGCGGATCGGCGCGGCTTGGTTGAGGCGGACCCGGGTCAGGCTTCCCGCAGGTCGGAGCCAATTACCGGAAAGCCTGACCCGGCTCATCGGCGACCGCCGCGTAGAGTCGATGCCCGTATGGGCTATCGATCGCAAGCGCGATATCCTGGTTGCCGCGATCGCCCTGGCGATCTTCGCATCAGCCGGAGGACACAGTGTCCCGGCATGGTGAGCTGTCTCGGACCAGGGCATGGCGTGAGCGCCATGTAGACCCGGCTCGCGGTCGTTCGGATCGCTGACGCGGCTTCCGCCGGGATTGCCGAGACCCCCATCCTGAGGCCTATCTGGGCCCTGCGAGGATCCGAAAGGGGTGAGGGATGGGCAACCGGGATGGTGCCGGCGCGTCGAATGCACGGATCGCCGAGGTCCAGCGCCTCGCGACCGCCCTGGCTGCCCGGGTGCGATACGCCCAGCTGGTTCAGCGGCCGATCTTCGAGGAGCAGGTCAATGCCCTGGTCGGCGCGGCGCGGCTGTTGGACGAGGAGCGGGTACCCTGGCCGCCCATGGTGGAAGAGGTGCTGATGGAGCTGGCCAAGTCGCTGGACAGCTCTGGGGATACCGACACGCCAGCGGAGCCCTGAGGCTGGGACGGCCGGTCGACCGGTCTGCGGTCAGCTGAAGTCGCCGAGCCAGCGCAGCGAGCGGCGCAGGCGTGCGGTGCCCTCCCGTGCGAACCAGAGCCCGTGCGCGAAGACAACGGCTTCGGGCTTGAGGGCCACGAGATCCGCCGCGCCCCGGGCCGCGTCGCGCCGACGCAGCTTGATCACGAGGCGCAGATAGGGCGGCGGCTTCCCCTCCGGCGCGGTCATTCCGGCCAGCCGCAGCAGCGGGCGCAGGAGCGCCGGCATCTTCGCCGGTTCCAGGTTCAGGACGAGGTCGGTGAGCACCAGCGTCCGGCTGCGCTTGTGGAAGAAGGCGACCTCGCGGAAGCCGAGGCCGCCCGGCACCACCTGCTGGCGCAGGTCCGCCTGCCACTCGGGTGGCGCAGCGTCCCCGAGCACGCGGTCGATCCGCAGGCCGGAGCGGCGAACCTGTCTGCGCTGGCGCAGGTTGGGCGCCGCCCAGGTCAGCGCCTCCGGACACTGGCTCTGCCAGTCCTTCAGGAAGGTCCAGTGCGCGATGTTCGGCGCGACGAGGTGGCGGATCGGTCCCAGCGCCTCGATCGCCCGATGCAGCGCCGCGTCGTAGCGGGTTGGCGAATGGAGCCACAGGCCACCATCGCCGAGCCGGACCACGGTCATCCGCACCGGGAGCGGGAAGCCCAGGATCCGCAACGGGCCGCTGTCGACGATCCAGACGTCCTCGGCGACCGGCTTGAGCACGTCGAGGGGTGGATAGGTTGCTTCAGGCAAGGCCTGGTTCTCTCGGCTGCCTCCGGCTGTGCGGCCGGAAAGTGAGGCAACCGCCGCGGCGCATCGGGTTTCCCGGATGGATCGCCGCAGCCCGCTGCCTCAGGTCAGGCCTGAAGATAGGTGGGCGCCGCGATGGGCCGGGCCGGGAGGGCGCGCCACAGGGCGATCCCGAGGCCCAGGAGGGTCAGGAGATCGCAGGTCAGCCCGAACACGGAGCCGACGAGGAGGTTGTGGCCGGCCCAGCACAGGGACGCGCCCAGGAACAGCAGGCGCATCGTCTGGGGCGCGGCCTGCAGGCGTGCGGCCGTCGCCAGCAGGGTGCCGATCGCCGCGCAGGCGGAGGGCGTCCCGTTCCAGGTGGCGATCGTCAGCCAGGCCGCCAGCAGGGTGGTGGCGGCGAACAGGGGATGGACCCATCCGTTCCGGTTCGGTGCGCCGAGGCAGGTCAGGGAGACCAGGCTCTGCACCACCGCGATGGCGCACATCGCGGCGCCGGTGAGCGCTCCGAGCGTCAGGTAGTGGGCGCCGAAGCAGGCGGCGCAGGCCGCCGACCCGGCAAGCATCCACGGGCGGCGCGGCATCAGGCCGGCAATGAATCCCAGGGTCAGGCCCAGGGATCCGAAGATGTCGAGATGGGTCCCGGCGAGATCATACCAGGTCAATACGGTGTCGGCGGCAATCATCGGTCGCGCTCAGCCGGCGCGGATGCGCCGTTTCCGCCGAATGCGCTAGGTTCGCATGGTAATCAGATGGTTAACGATAAATCGCCCGGTGATCACGTCCCTGCGAGGGTGGCGAAACGGCCGCACGGGCGACGCGCTCAGATCTACCGCGTACATCAAGTATTGGATCGGCAATAACCCGAGAATAACATAGGTTATCGCTCGGTTGTCCGGAGATAAATCCGGGAACAAGGCCTGAGAATTCCAGTTGCCGGGGTATTCATTCGGACGTGTCCGGGGCCGATCGAGGCCGCGGGGCGTCCGCTCCTGCCGTCCTGCGGCGACCCGACCCGACGCGCCCATGCAGCTTTCCAACCCGGATATCCGTCGCCCGATCGCCGTCCCGGCCCGGCTCCGCGCGCCCGGCGGCACCGGTCCCTTCGCGGTCCCGGCCCGCGCGCAGCGCCGGACGACGCGAAGAATCGACGAAGTCTGGGGCCACCACCCGCCCGGGTCCCGCCAGACTTCGCGTAGCCGGCAGGCGGGGTCCGGCCGATGACCCGATCCGCAGCGTTTCCCGAAAACCAGGATGCCCTGCTGGCCCTGGGGCGCACCCTGCGCGACAGCGGCTACACCTTTACGACGGTGACCCCCGCGACCCATGCCATCGTCAACGCACGGTCGTGCAACGCCGAGGCGCGCACACTGCGCGACGTGATTGGCTGGAGCCGCCCGTTCCGGCCCGAGATCCTGTCCGGAGAGATCCTGAGCCGGCTTCGGGATGCCGGGGCCGTGGTCGAGGACGGCGCGCTGCTGCGCCCGACCGTCCGGTTCTCCAGCCTCGACGGCGAATTGCTCGCGCATTCCTCCTACCCGCCGACCGCCACCGATGCCGTGTTCTTCGGGCCGGACACGATGCGCTTCGTCGCGGCGGTGGTGGCCCATGTGGAGGCACGGCCGACGCCGGTGCGCCGGGCGGTCGATCTCGGCTGCGGCTCCGGAGCCGCCGGGATCTGCATCGCCAAGCGGTCGCCCGGCGCCGAGGTGGTGCTGGTGGACATCAACCCCGCCGCGCTGCGGGCCGCCCGGGTCAACGCTCGGCTGGCCGGGACCGACGGCGTCGATGTCCGGCACAGCGACATGCTGCGCGACGTCGAGGGGACGTTCGACCTGATCGTCTCGAACCCGCCCTTCATGATCGATCCGGCGGCCCGGGCCTACCGGCATGGCGGCGGTCCGCTCGGGGCCGGCCTGCCGCTGGCGGTGGTGGAGCAGGCGATCGCGCGGCTGGCGCCGGGGGGCAGCCTGGTGCTGTTCACCGGGGCGGCGATCGTCGAGGGGGCGGACCCGTTCCGGGACGCGGTGGCCGAGGCCTGCGGCCGCGCCGGCCTGGACTGGACCTACCGCGAGTTCGATCCGGACGAGTACGGTGAGGAGTTGGCCAACCCGGAATATGCCGCCGTCGAGCGCCTCGCCTTGGTGGTGCTCACGGTGACCCAGCCAGGGACCCAGCCAGGGACCCGGTCATGAGCGAGGCCGATGGCGGGCGCGATGAGGTCCTGGACGACGAGGTCCTGAACGATGTTCTGGCCGGCCTCACGGCCGACGTGAAGACCCTGCCGGGCAAGTATCTCTGGGACGAGACCGGCTCGGACCTGTTCGACCGGATCTGCCACAGCCCCGATTACTATCCGACCCGCCAGGAGATGGCGTTGCTGCCCCGGGTCGCCGCCGAGCTGGCCGGCAAGGTCGCGCCGGGCGTGACCGTGGTGGAGTTCGGCAGCGGCGCCAGCCGCAAGATCCGCACCCTGCTCGACGCGCTGACCCGGCCGGCCGCCTACGTGGCGATCGACATCTCCGGCGAATACCTGGAGGGCGCGATCCGGCGCCTGGCCGCGGATTACCCCGACATCGCCATGGTGCCGGTCTGCGCCGACTACGCCAAGCCGGTGCCGCTCCCCGTCGCGGCGGGGCCGGGCGGCATCCTGGGCTTCTACCCGGGCACCAGCATCGGCAACTTCGCGCCCCCGGAGGCCGGCCTGTTCCTGGAGCGGGCGCGCACGACCCTCGGGCCCAGCCTGTTCCTGGTGGGCGCCGACGCCACGGTCGAGCCCGAGCACTTGCAGCGGGCCTATGCCGGCGCGGACGGTCTGATGGCGGCGTTCCACCGGAACATCCTGGTCCGGCTCAACCGCGAGCTCGGGGCCGACTTCGACCTCGACAACTTCCGGCACGGGATCACCCTGTGCCCCGATCCGCAACGGGTCGAGGCGCATCTCGAGGCGCTCCGTCCGGCCACCTATCACCTCGGCGGGCAGGCGATCGCGTTTGCCGCGGGCGAGCGCATCCGCACCGACACCTCCCACAAGTACACGTCGGCGGCCTTCCAGGCGCTGGCCCGCCGGAGCGGCTGGCAGCCGCGCGGCCTGTGGCAAGCGGAGGACGGGAGCTTCAACCTGCACCTGCTGGAGCATGCCGGCATGTGAGGCCCCGTCGAGGCCGGGCTCGTTGTCCGGCGTCGCTCGTGGAGCTTGCCCGGCGCGTCGGATGCGCGCTACGGCCGGGGCCGGTCGCTTTCCTCCCAATGAGGCGTGTGGATCCTCCTCTCACACAGGGGAGGGAGCCGCGCTTGGGGCTGGCCCTAGGTTCATCCGGCAGCGATGTGCGAATGTCGTGGCGGGCCGGGGGAGGGCACGGGTTTGCGCCGGATCGGCGTATCGTCCTGCCGCGGAAGATCGGGTTGCGGCCTAAAAATCCGTCGGCGCGACCGGCGACGTCCGGTCGAGCCCAGCCGGGGCGAGGGCGCCTCGAACCGATGGCGTCCCAACCACGGCGCGGATCGGACAGGCTTTGGACCGGAGGCGCGCCGGATCGCGCGCGGCGGGTCAGCCGCGCGAAAGACCCTGGACCCCGGCGAAAAATCTCACACCATCTGGAGCGGCCGGTGCTTGTCGTCGTCGGTATCGGTGGCCGCGCCCTTCGGCACGGTGCCGGTCTCGACCATGGCCCGCTGGTCGCGCGGTGGCGGCGGGAAATCCGTCAGGGGGCGCCAGGGCGCAGCCGGCACGCCCATCCGCACGGCGTTGGCCGAGCGGAACATCCATGCCGCGACCAGCATCCAGGGCACGACGAAAAAAACGAACGCAGTGAGTCCCACGACGATCCTCCCGGGCTAAGAGCCGTTCGCGCTCGCCGCCGAAACGAATACTGGTTCGGCATCGGCGAGCGCACTGAATCGACGGCTCTCCTACAAACGCGTGACCGGCCGGCATCGATCCGGGGGCTTCACGCCTCGTCGAAACGTGCCGGGGTGCAGAGGAGAGCCGCGTGGCGATACGCGCTGGGTGCCATGCCGAGGCGTGCGTTCAAACGGCGAGAGAAACGGGCCCGGCTGGCGAAGCCGCAGCCCAACGCCTGGGTGCCGCCGGCCGCAGGTCCGATCGTCACCGTACGGGATGCGTCTGCAAGACCAGTTGCAAGACCAGTACCGGCGGCGGTCTAAAACGGATTAAAATAACGTATGATAAGATTAAGACCGGGCTATCCTGCGATGACGGTTCCAAATCTCGAATCGTCGGCGATGTGCGCGAGGGTGTGTGCAGACAGTCCTTTCTACATGCGAAGTCAAAGAAAACACGCGGTTCAAACTGTGGTGTGAAGTCATCTCCGACCGCATGGGGCCAATTGAGCTGAGTCAGACTTGTGACCGGCCTTTCGAAGGACTGATACAGGCGGCCGATGTCGGCAGCTTGCGGATCACCCGCATTCGCGAAAGCAACGTGCGGTCGGAGATCACGCCGCAGACCCTGCGTCGGCGCGAGCGGACGGGGGCGGTGTTCGCGCTGATCCAGCTCGAAGGCCGCTCGATCAACATCCAGGACGGCCGGGAGGCCATCCAGGGGCCCGGCGAGATCGTGCTGCTGGCCGACCGGCCGAACGTGCACATCTCGGGGCCCAGCGATCAGTCCCTCGTGCTCGAGATCCCGGTCGCGCCCCTGACGCACATGCTGGGGCCGACCCAGCACCTCACCGCCCTGACGTTCGGGGGCGACGACGGCACCGGCGTGCTGGTGAAGGCCTTCTTCACCGATCTCGTCCGGGTCTACGCGGACCTCGACGCCGTGACGGCCGAACGCATGGCCGGTGTCGGCATCGACCTGATCGTGGCGAGCCTCGCCGAGCGCCTGGCCAGGGAGGTGCCGCGACCGCTCCACGGCAGCGTCGTGGTCCAGCGCGCCAAGGCCCATGTCGAGGCCAACCTGGGCGACACGACCCTCGACCCGCCCCGTCTCGCGGCCGCCGTCGGGGTCTCCTTGCGCCGTCTGCAGGAGCTGTTCCACGAGCGCGGCCAGCACATTTCCGACTGGATCTGGCAGCGCCGGCTGGACTCCGCGGCCGAGCGCCTGGCGGATCCGGGCTGCGCCCACATCGCGATCGGCAACCTCGCGTATGGCAGCGGCTTCACCAATCAGGCCCATTTCGCCCGCCGCTTCAAGGCGCGCTACGGCCTGAGCCCCAGCGCGTACCGGGCCGTTTCCGCGAAGCCGCCCCCGGGTCGATAATCCGACGCGCGCGCGCTGCCGGCTCGGGCCGTGGAGCGTGGCCGCGCGCCGTCGCGACGGGCTCCGTCCCCGTCCTGTCCCC
>NZ_VRVA01000258.1:0-2499 GCF_008039945.1 Methylobacterium sp. WL64 | reverse complement strand
GGCAAATCCACCACAGCGCAGGGCATCATGCGCCTCGTTCCGGCGACCGCCGGCCACGTCGTCCTCGACGGCGAGGACATCCTCGGCCTCCGGGGCGCCCGGTTGCGGCAGGCGCGCCGCCACATCCAGATGGTGTTCCAGGACCCGTTCGCGTCGCTCGATCCCCGCCGCTGTGCCGGCGACCTCGTGGCCGAGCCGCTCCGGCTGCTGGAGGGGCTGTCGCGCAAGCAGGCCGCGGCGCGGCTCGACGCGCTGTTCGCTGCGGTGGGCCTGCCACCGGAGGCCAAAAGCCTGTTCCCGCATCAGTTCTCGGGGGGGCAACGCCAGCGCCTGTGCATCGCCCGGGCCCTGGCGACCGAGCCCGACATCATCGTCTGCGACGAGGCGGTCTCGGCCCTCGACGTCGCCATCCAGGCGCAGATCCTCAACCTCCTGGCCAGGCTCCAGGCCGAGCGAGGGCTCGCCTACATCTTCATCTCGCACGATCTCGGCGTGGTGCAGCACCTCTGCGACGAGGTCGCGGTGATGTATCTCGGCCGGATCGTCGAGCAGGCGCCGACGCGGACATTCTTCTCCGCCCCGCGCCACCCCTATAGCTGGTCGCTGATCTCGGCGGCGGTGCCGGCCGGTCCGGCACGGGAGGCCCTGAAGGCCCGCTACCTCGTGCGCGGCGAGCCGCCGAGCCCGATCGATCCGCCCGCGGGCTGCCGGTTCGCCGGGCGCTGTCCGTTCGCGGTCGAGCGGTGCAGGGCCGAGGATCCGGCCCTGCTCGCGACGGGCCACGGTCACTACGTCGCCTGTCACCGTGTCGGCGAGATCGAGGCGCCGAACTTCGATCAGGCACAGGCTGCCTGACCATCCGGCGGTACCTCCCGACATGACAAGGGCCGCCCCGAACCGACCGGGCGGCCCATCCGAAGAGGGCCGGGTTATTCGTTCCCGCAGACAGCCGGGTCAGGCCGCCTCGTCGCGGTGGTGGTACCAGCGATACAGCATCCGCTGCCCGAGACGCCGGAACGGCGCGAAGGGGTGGCTCGGCAAGGATCCCTCGAAGATCGGCAGACCCGCGAGCTTGCGACCTGCCACCAGCCCGGCGAGCCGGCGGCCAGCCTGAGCGGAGAACGAGACGCCGTTGCCGCCATAGCCCAGGGCGTAGAACAGCGGCTGGTCCGGCTCCGGCTGAACGATCCGGGGCATCATGTCGTGGCTGACATCGACCCAGCCCCACCAGGAATAGTCGATCGCAATGCCTTCGAGCGCCGGGAATTTCTGGTGCAGGCCATCGACCAGGAGGCGGAGGTGGCGCGGGTTGGTCGCGTCCGCCCCGGTGATGGCGCTGCGGCTGCCGATCTGGACCCGGTTGTCGGGTAGCCGGCGGTAGTAGAAGCGCAGGGTGCGGGTGTCCGTGACGAAGGTGGTGGTCCGCAACGTCGCGGCGATCTCGTCCTGCGTCAGCGGGCGGGTGACCAGGGAATTGGACAGGATCGGCATGATCCGGCTGCGCAGGCGCGGGTGCAGTCCCTGGCTGGTGTAGCCCCCCGTGGCGATCGCGACTGCACGGGCCCGAACGGTTCCGTGGGGTGTGCGCACCCGGAATCCGGCGCCGTCGCGGTCGATCCCGAGCACCGGGCTGGCGGGGTGGATCCGCGCGCCCGCCGCCCGCGCGGCCCGGAGATACCCGAAGGCGAACTTCGCCGGGTGGATGCCGATACCCAACGGCTCATGGAGTGCACCGACCGCCCCGGCCTCGTCGAGCCAGTCGCGCCGCAACTCGTCCGGGCCGAGCATCCGGGTGCGATACCCGAACACCGCGTTGGCGACCTCGCATTCGGCTGCCAGCTTGGCGAAGGTGCGCGCCCGATGGGCGACGTAGATGTGGCCGCCAGGCTGCGGATCGGGGTCGAATTCGCGGACGAGGTCGGAGAAGTATGAGAACCCGTCCTGGATCTCGGCGTGGAGCCGGAGCGCGGTCTCCCGACCGTAGCGGGCGATCCATTGCGAGCGGCTGAGCCGGCCCGACGCGTTCTGGCCCTGGCCCCCGTTGCGGGTGCTGCAGCCCCACGCAACCCGGTTGGCCTCCAGCACGGTGGCTTTGATGCCGTGATCGCGGGCGAGGCTGAGGGCGCAGGACAGGCCGGTGAGGCCCGAGCCGACGATCACCACGTCGGCATCGACGTCGCCCGTGATCGGGCCGTCATCCTCCGGCGGAGGGCCGGCGGTGGCCACCCAGTAGGTCGGCGCGTAGGCGCGGTTCGTGCCAGGGGTCGCGCTGGTCAGGGGATCGTAGGTCGGATCGTAGGGCGCGCCGGTCGGGCGTGGCACGGGATCGGGGGTCAGGCTCACGGTCCGCCTCCCTCAGGCCGCCTGGACCGGGCGGTCCTTGCGGAAGGCGCTCTTGCGGGCGATCAGCCTTCCCTCGAACACGAACAGGTCGACCCCCTCCACGGCGACCCGGCCGCCATCGGCCCGGGTGCCGGTGAACAGCCATTCCGACGTGGC
>NZ_VRVA01000257.1:0-2503 GCF_008039945.1 Methylobacterium sp. WL64 | reverse complement strand
GTACGCCTACGGTGAAGGCCGCAGTTGTGCTTCCGACGGGGCATCAGGCTGCGATCTGCCGGGGCTGAGGCTGGGTCCAGTTCCAGGGCAGAAGGTCGTCAAGACGCCGGGCGGGATGGTCGGGCAGACGCCTGAGCACATCGGCGAGCCAGGCCTGCGGATCGATGCGATTGAGCTTGGCGGTCTCGATCAGGGTGTAAAGGGCAGCCGTGCGATGGCCACCCGCATCCGAGCCGGCGAAGGTCCAGTTGCGGCGGCCCACCGCGATGGGACGGATTGAGCGTTCTGCGGCGTTGTTGGAGAGGCAGATGCGCCCGTCGTCGAGGAACCGGGTGAAGGCGATCCAGCGCTTGAGCAGGTAATCGATCGCTACTGCCGTGGGCGCTTTGGCCGAGAGCCTGGCGCGGTTCTCCCGCAGCCAAGCCTCCAGGTCGGCGACGAGAGCAGCCGAGCGGGCGCGGCGGTGCGCGCAGCGTTCATCGGGGGCAAAACCATTGGCGGCGCGCTCGATGGCGAAGATCGCATCGATCCGCGTTACCGCCTCGATGGCGATCGGAGCTTGTCTCAGATCGGCCAGCTCGAAGAACTTGCGTCGGGCATGGGCCCAGCAGGCCGCCTCGCGGATCGGACCCGGCTTGCGGCCGGGTTCGTACAGCCGGCCGAACCCCGAGAAGGCATCCGCCTGCACGATGCCGTGGAAGTCCCCGAGCCAGGTCTCGGCATGGGCGCCGGAGCGGTCGGGAGAGTAGAAGTAGGCCGCCGCCGGCGGCTCGGGTCCACCGAAGGGGCGGTCGTCGCGCACCACCGTCCAGAGCCGGCCCGTGCGGGTCTTACCCTTGGCCAGGACCGGCACCGGCGTATCGTCGAGATGGAGGCGCTCGGCTCCCCGGACATGGGCCTCGATCCGGGCGACCAGGGGCGACAGGGCGGTGGTGACGGCCCCGACCCAGCCGGCCAACGTCGAGACGTCGATCGGCACGCCTTCATGGGCGAAGCGCTGGCTCTGACGATGCAGCGGCAGATGCAGGCCGAACTTGGCCATCATCACCTCGGCCAGGAGGTTCGGCCCGGCCCGACCCCGCGGGATCGGATGGAACGGAGCCGGGGTCTGCGTGATGGTCTCGCAGTCGGCGCAGGAGAAGCGCTCGCGCACGTGCTGGATCACGACCCAGCGCGCCGGGATCCGCTCCAGGGTCTCGGTGAAGTCCTCGCCGAGGTGGCGTAGGCGTGCCCCGCCGCAGCAGGCGCAGGTCGTCGGGCCGGGATGGACGATGCGCTCGCGCGGCAGATGCTCGGGCAGGGGCCTACGAGCGGGCTTGCGCCGGGAGGAAGTGGTGGCGGCATGCGCCTCGGGCTCGGCGGCCGCCTGCGCGTCCGTCTCGGCCAGCGTCTCCTCCAGATCCTCCAGGGCGAGTTCGAGCTGGTCGATCCGGGCGCTGCGTTCCGAGGAGGCCCCGAAGCGCTCCCGTCGCAACCGGGCGACCTCCAACTTCAGCCGTTCGACCGCGATCTCGGACACGAGCCGCGCTGCCCGCTCGGCCAGGATCATGGCGTGGGCGGCGGCGAGATCGGTGGGAAGCGGCGGGGGCTCGGACGCGTTCGGCACGCCCGAGAGAAGAGCATATTGCTCAGCCTTTGTAACGCGTTATCCTCATCCGACCGCACTCGGACGCCAGCTCTCCTGCGGCATCCGCCAGTCGATGCCCGAGAGCAGGTAGCCGAGCTGCGCCGTCGAGATCGTCACGGCACCGTCGGCCGCGGACGGCCATAGGAAACGGCCCCGGTCGAGCCGCTTGGTGTACAGGCACGCGCCCTGGCCATCGTGCCAGATCACCTTGATCAGGTCGCCGCGCCGGCCGCGGAACACGAACAGGTGCCCGGAGTGGGGATCGCGCCTCAGCGTCTCCTGGACGATCATCCCCAAGCTGGAAAAGCCCTTGCGCATGTCGGTGTGGCCGGTCGCCAACCAGACCCGCACGTTGGCCGGCAGCGGGATCATCGGCCCTCCAGGGCATCGAGCACCCGACGTAGCGCCGCGGCATCGACGTCCCGGTCGACCGTGAGACGCCGACCGCCGCCGAGATCGATCTCGATGACGCCGCTCTTGCGACGAAGCCGGCGCGGCGGCGCTGGAGCACGCGGATCATCCGACTGCGCAGCGGGAACAGGAAGTGACGGCTCTGGGGCGATCGCGACGGGCACGAGGACCGGGGCCTGCGCGTCCCCGCCCAAACGGCCCTCCCGCGCCTGACGCCGCCAAGTGAACAGCAGGCCTTGGGCGATCCCGTGCCGGCGCGCCACCGAACACACCGACACGCCTGTCTCAAACGAGGCTTCGACGATCCGCGCCTTGTCATCGAACGACCAGCGCCGCCGCCGTTCGGCATTCTCCAGGAGCTCGACCCGCATCACCCCGACCCGCCGACCTTAACGCCAGCATTAAGGTCAGGCTTCAGCGCAGAGCGCGATGCCCTCGACCGCGGCCCTCACCGGAGGCGTACAC
>NZ_VRVA01000256.1:0-2511 GCF_008039945.1 Methylobacterium sp. WL64 | reverse complement strand
CATTGAGACGATAGGTGTCGTCGGGCTCGGCAATATGGGTCTCGGCATGGCGGCGACCTTGGCGCGCAAGGGCTTCGCGGTCATCGGCTACGACATCAGCGACGCCCGGCGCGCCGCCGTCGAGGCGGCCGGCGTCTCGTTCGTCCCGGACCTGACCGACGTCCTGCGTCGCGCGCATGCCCTGGTCTTCTCGCTTCCCCTGGCCCGCGATGTCGAGGCCGTGGTCACGGCGGAAGGCGGCCTGCTGTCCCGGACCGACCGGAAGGTCGTCGTCGTCGATACCTCCACCTCGGATCCCGGCACCACGCGGCGGCTGGCGGCGCGCCTCGCCGAGGCCGGCCATGCCCTGCTCGACGCGCCGGTGAGCGGAGGCCCCTCGGGGGCCGCCGAAGGCACGCTGACGATGATGGTCGGCGGCTCGGAGGCCGACTACGCCCTGGCCGAGCCGGTGCTCTCGGCGATGTCGGCCCGCGCCCCGCATGTCGGGCCGTCCGGCGCCGGAAACATCGTCAAGCTCGTGAACAACCTGCTGGTCGCCGCCCACCTCGTGACCACGGGCGAGGCGATGCGCCTGTCCGAGGCGGCCGGCCTGTCGGCCGAGGAGGCGATCAAGGTCGTCAACACCGCCACCGGGCGCAGCGCGATCAGCGAGGTGATGGTTCCCCGCTGGATCCTGTCGAACACCTTCGACAGCGGCTTTTCCGCGGGGCTGATGCGCAAGG
This sequence comes from Methylobacterium sp. WL64, assembly GCF_008039945.1. Lineage (NCBI taxonomy): Bacteria > Pseudomonadati > Pseudomonadota > Alphaproteobacteria > Hyphomicrobiales > Methylobacteriaceae > Methylobacterium > Methylobacterium sp. WL64. Next base: position 1,789 of record NZ_VRVA01000256.1, on the reverse strand, counting down.
ACGTGCGCCTCGCCATGGCGCTGGCCGCCGAGAGCGGCGCCGACCTGCCGCTGTCCGCCCATGTCGCGCAGATCTGGGGGACCACCCGCGACGCCATCCCGGACGCCGCGGACTTCACCCGCATGGCCGATTACCGCAACTCGAACGGAGCCAACTGATGTCGACCAGCGTGCACGGCGATGCGGCGCAGCGCATCCGGGACCTCCTGTCCGCCCTTTCCCTGGGCGACCGCATCGGCAGCGTCGTGTCCGGCGAGATCCTCGTGGGAACGGGGGAAACCCTCGACCTCGTGAACCCGGCGGACGGCCGGGTGGTGGCGAGCTTTGCGGATGCCGGCGCGTCCGTCGTGGATGCCGCCATGGCGGCGGCCCGGCCCGCCCAGCGGACCTGGTGGGGCATGACGGCGGCGGCCCGCGGCCGGGCGATGTGGGCGGTGGCCGCCCTGATCCGGCACAACGCCGACGCGTTGGCCGAGCTGGAGACCCTGTCGGCCGGCAAGCCGATCCGCGACACGCGCGGCGAGGTCGGCAAGGTCGCGGAGATGTTCGAATATTACGCCGGCTGGTGCGACAAGCTGCACGGCGAGGTCATCCCGGTCCCGACCTCGCACCTGAACTACACCCGCGCCGAGCCGTTCGGCACCGTGGTGCAGATCACGCCGTGGAACGCCCCGATCTTCACCGCCGGCTGGCAGATCGCCCCGGCGCTGTGCGCCGGCAACGCGGTGGTGCTGAAGCCCTCCGAGCTGACGCCGCTGACCTCCCTGGCGCTCGGGATGCTGTGCGACCGGGCCGAGGGGATCCCGCGCGGCCTGGTCTCGGTGCTGGCAGGCGCGGGCCCGACCACCGGGGCGGCGGCCGTCGCCCATGCCGACACGCGGCTGGTGGTCTTCGTGGGCTCCGCCGAGGCCGGGGCGCAGATTGCGGCCGCGGCAGCGCGCAACATCGTGCCGAGCGTGCTCGAGCTCGGTGGCAAGTCGGCCAACATCGTGTTCGCCGATGCCGACCTCGATCGTGCCCTGGTGGGCGCGCAGGCGGCGATCTTCGGCGGCGCCGGGCAGAGCTGCGTGGCCGGCTCGCGCCTCCTCGTCCACCGGTCGGTGCACGCCGATTTCGTGGCGCGGCTGTCCTACGCCGCCGGCCGCATCCCGGTGGGCGCGCCCACCGACCCGACGACCCAGATCGGCCCGATCAACAACCGGCGGCAACGCGACAAGATCGCCGCGATGGTGGGCCAGGCCGTGGATGCCGGCGCCCGCATCGCCGCGGGCGGCGCCTGTCCGGCCAACCTGCGGGACACCGGCGGCTTCTACTTCGGTCCGACGGTGATCGACGGCGTGACGCCCGATGCGGCGATCGCCCGGGACGAGGTGTTCGGCCCGGTCCTGACCGTCCTGCCGTTCGAGACCGAGGACGAGGCGGTCGCGATCGCCAACGCCACGCCGTACGGCCTCGCCGGCGCGGTCTGGACGAACGATGTCGGCCGCGCCCACCGGGTCGCCGCCGCCGTCAGGGCCGGGACCTTCTGGGTCAACGGCTACAAGACGATCAACGTCGCCTCGCCCTTCGGCGGGTTCGGCCGCTCCGGCTTCGGCAGGTCCTCCGGGCGCGAGGCGCTGATGGCCTACACCCAGACCAAGAGCGTGTGGGTCGAGACCGCAGCCCAACCCGGCGTCGCCTTCGGCTACGTCGGCTGAGCCGGGTGGGCTGAACCGGACGGCGCCCGCCCGAACGGGCCGCCGCCACACGGACGCCCTCGACGCCCCGCGGGCCCACGACCAGGTCCGCGG
>NZ_VRVA01000255.1:0-2561 GCF_008039945.1 Methylobacterium sp. WL64 | reverse complement strand
TTCGGACGCGGCCGAGGCGGCGGGAGGAGCGGCGCGATCTCATCCCAGAGATCATCGGGGAGAAGCAGTCTGGCCATGCCAAACCAACGCTGAAAACCAAGCTCGGTGCCGTTCTGTTAGGCGTTCTAAGCGCCCACGCTATCGAACGGCGCCATAAATACGGGACTGCCCCCGAGCGGCCGCCCCAAGAGGTGACCATCTCCTGCGAGACCTTCGCACCCACGATCCAGCATTACACCTTCCCGACCAAACTTTGCTGCTCAGATCGAAGCCCCGTCAAAGCATCATCGGACACGATTAGGGTTCAGGATTGCAGCCGATTTGCAGCCCCTACGTTCCTCGTGATCAAAAAACAAAGGTTTGAGTGTCGGGTCTGCAAAAAAAGGTTTTATGAGGTTCTACCTGACGTAAATGATACTCCGGGAGTAAAACAACGCGGCCGGAAACGCACTGGCGATGATACCGGCATCAAGCATATCATAACGAAACGACTGCGTAGAAGCATCGCCATCGCCGCCGTCGAACACACGGCCGCAAAAGCTGCAGATTTATTGCACGTCGATGTTGGATTGGTCGAGCGCGTGTTTGCCGACTATCGCGACACCATGACAGAGAACCACGAATACCGCCTGCCGAGAAAACTCGGTATCGACGGGACGCACATCCTTGGCAAGGCGCGATGTGTCATTGCGGATGTCAAGAACAACAAAATTCTTGAGATATTGCCGCACGACAATCCTGCCGAAATATACAAACACTTCAGCGAAAAATTTGAGCGGCATGAGCGTGAGGAGGTTGAGTTCTTTGTTCACGACATGGCGGAGATGTACAATCCCATCCGGACGCTTTTCCCAAATTCGACGCAGATAATCGACCGCTTCCACGTCGTTAAACTAATCCAAAAATACACTGACGTTGCCCGCAATTCGATCACGAGCGACATGGATGAGGGCAGCCAGAAGAAGATGCGCCGGAATGTGCGTTTATTCAAAGGGCCGAGATATAACCTTAGACCAGGCGACAAGATCGAACATGATAGACTGGTGAAGGCCAATGATAGGCTGTACCACGTCACCCAAGCTCGGAAGCTCTTTGAGGAGATCTTTCAGGAAAAAACAAAGGCAGAGGCTTTGTGGCGTTACGAGCTATGGGTCGGCTACATCCATAAAGCCCGGGAGTACATTAACCTTAAGAAGGGGGCGCCGGATACCTACTCCCTCGTTCCATGGTTTGGGCCTCTGTTTAATACCATGGAGGATTGGAAGGGGCCAATCTTCGCCGGCTTCGATGATCGCTACACGACCGCATTTGTAGAGAGCATGAACCGTCGAGTTAAGGAAATAAATCGGGACGCCAGCGGCTTATCATTCGCGGCACTGCGAGCAAAGGCGCTACTGAAATACGGCGAGTACCATACAAAATCGGATCTTGTCAGCTTCAATCTGACCTTGTTCCCCATTGGCATCAAGCCGGAAACCTACTCTCTCGGACATGAAGAGTTTGAGGTCTTCGAGACGCTGCTAAAGCAATGCCATCTTCGAGGACATAAACGGATTAAGGACCTACGACGGCTCATCTATGCCGTCCTATGGCGGACGATGAACGGGGGCTCCTGGCACGATCTCCGGTCATATCCAGAGTATTTCGGCAATCCGTCCACCGCCGCCCGCGTCTTCTACCGCTGGGCCAAGATCGGTGTGTGGGAACGCTTGGCCCTCGCAGCCGACGAATGGCGGGAGCGGATTGACCTGCCACCTCTTCAGCACAGTCCAAAGCTCCAGATCCGGAACATCTGGTTCTACGACGATCACCCGGCCACTCTGGAGGCGATTGAGTACATCCTTATGCTGCCGGGTCTCCTCATCATGATCGCCGAGAGGGAACAGGAACTGATGGCTGAGGGGCGTGTCTGGAGGGGGTTCACCCCCGACGACCTCTATTCCGCTACTCGCTGACCCGTAGGAACCGAAGCCCTAGTCGTGGCCTCCTGGGGTGTCCCGCAGGGGGGCATGGCCCCTAGATGCGGTAGAGCCCAGGTGTGAACATGAAACGCGCGGATCATGCAATCATGACACGCGGGGTTGCGGCTTTTATGGTCTCAGGAATGCCGCAACCCCGCGTGAGAGGCGGACGCGGCCTCGACGTTGACTTAACCGTGCGAGCCGGACGACATGGGGTGTTCCGGTCTGACACGCCTCGGCGAGTCGTGCGCCGGCAATTCAGGAGAGCAACCGCCGCGGAACTGAGACCCTGAAAAGCCAACACCCCCGTCCTTGCCGGGACGAGGGTGCTGAAAACCTGGGGCCTGTGAGAGCCGAGTCACTTCCTCTCACAAGCCAGATCTCCCGCCGGGAGTCAAGACGGAACGCGTTTCCGTCAACGGGGAAGCTTTACCTGAGCCCTAGCCGCGGCCCGTGAGGGTTCGTGAATGATGTTCCATGCCACGATGTCGGCCGCGATCGGCGGTGCGACGACGCTTGCCCAGATGGACGCTCTGTCCCGTCAGGTCTGGCAGGCCCATGCCTCGGCCGCTGTGACCGACGATGAAGCGCAGGGGTTAG
>NZ_VRVA01000254.1:0-2586 GCF_008039945.1 Methylobacterium sp. WL64 | reverse complement strand
CCCCACCAGCCGCCCCGCCGGGGTGCTGGAGCTGGCGATGGCGGCCAACGCCCCGTCCACGCCCACCGGCCTGGCGATCGCCCGGGGCGGCCGGATCTTCGTGATGATGCCGCGCTTCACCGGCTCGGAGCCGGTCACCCTCGGCGAGGTGCTCCCCGACGGCTCGGTGAAGCCCTACCCCGACGCGCGGGCCAACAAGCCGGACCCGAAGGACCCGCAGGCGACCCTGTTCCACGTCCCCAACGGGGTGTTCGACCGCAACGATGCGTTCTGGATCCTCGATTCCGGCCTGACCGAGGGCAAGAGCAAGCCGGTGCCGGGGGCCGCCAAGCTCCTCGAGATCGACATCACCCAGGACAAGATCCGCCGGGTGATCCCGCTCGATGCCGGCGTGGTGGCCGAGTCGTCCCTGAACGACCTGCGGGTCGACGTGCGCGACGGCCGGGCGCTCGCCTACATCACCGACCAGGGCCAGGGCGGCCAGGGCGCGATCCTGGCGGTGGACCTCGCCAGCGGGCGGGTGAGCCGGCGCCTGGCCGACCACCCGAGCACGGCCACCCAGGAGGGGCTGGTCAAGTTCGTGGAGCTGCGGCCGGTGATGGAGCAGAAGGGGGATGCCCCGGCCAAAAACCCCACGGGCGGCGCCAACGGCATCGCGATCAGCCCGGACGGCCGCCGCCTGTACTACGCGCCGCTGATGAGCCGGCGCCTCTACGCGGTGGAGACTGCGGCGCTCCTCGACCCGAACGTATCGGACGCGGCCCTGGCCGCCACGGTGCAGGATCTCGGCGAGAAGGGCATGACCGGCGGCCTGACCACCGATTCGCAGGACCGGGTCTATCTCAGCCTGCAGGAGCACAACGCCGTCGGCCGGCGCCTGCCGGACGGCACCGTGGAGGTGCTGGCCGCCGACCCGCGCCTGATCTGGGCCGACACGTTCTGGATCACCCCGGACCGGTGGCTCTACATCTCGAGCGCCCAGGTCAACCGCCGGCCGGAATTCAACCGCGGCCAGGACCTGCAGCAGCCGCCCTACGCGATCCTGCGCATGCGCATCGACGCGGACCCGGTCCTGTAGTGGGATTCGGCACACCGCGGCAGGCCCGCCACGCGGTATGCGCCGGATCCTCGATGGCGCATCAGCTTCCGGATTGCCGTGATGGACCTCTCGCTCGATCCCGACTTCTTCGCCGTCCTCACCGGCAGCTACCGGCGGCGCCTCGGCGCGGCCTTGGTGCCGGAGGGGGCGGACGCGGCCTGGCTGTACGGGCAGGCACCCTTCGTGGTGCTGGCCCATGACGGCGGCGCCGACCCGCGCTTCGTCTACGCCAACCGGGCCGCCCAGGCCTGCTTCGGATACCGTCGCGAGGAACTCGTCGGCCTGCCCTCGCGGCTCTCGGCCGAGGCCCCCGAGCGCGCCGAGCGGCAGCGCCTCCTCGACGCCGTCGCCCGGGACGGCTTCACCCGCGGCTACCGCGGCCTGCGCATCGCCAAGGGCGGCCGGCGCTTCTGGATCGAGCAGGCGATCGTCTGGCAGCTCGACCGCGACGGCGTGAGCGTGGGCCAGGCGGCGACGTTTTCGGAATGGCGCGACGCGTGAGGTGGGGTCAGGCGCACCCTCTCGCGGATGGGGGGTGGGTGACCTTCGACGCGCGCTGGGTTCCGCTTGCGGCCTGCCCCAGCCTCATGATCTGCCGTTAGCGTTTCTCTGAAGCAGCCGCTCGTCAGCCCTCCGGCAACTTCGGCTCGGGGTTGGAGCGGCACTTGGACGCTCGGCGAGAACCGGACACTCCTCCCACGGCCCGAGCCGGTCGCTTCTCGTCCGTCTGGATAAAACAAAAGCACACAGGAACAGGATCGCAATCAGACCCTACAAGAACTCAGCGAATGCTTGATTTGAATAAAATATATACTTCTATTTATTATCTGTATCTTATCATATGTAAAATTAACTAACAAACACTGGGCAGGGTAGGCGAATTATCAAGATCTAAATCCGATTTTGTCATGCGCTCTATTGTTTCCCGAGCAAGAACATAAAGCATCAGACGCGCCAACGCCCGCATTTCGGCCGATCCGGAGGCTAATACTGCCTGACAAGCATTGATACAGAGATCCGATATGACATCAAAATCTTCATCGTCGCTGCCTGTCATTTGAGTACCTTAATGTAAAACTCTCAACTTGTTGAGTTTCAGCAATCAGAGCCGTTTCACAAAGATTATCTTCGCCCACCATTCAAAGCTGCACCGCGTGATCTGCGGCGTTCGATATTGAGAGCGGCCCTTTGAAACCTCTTTAAAATCTATATAAGGGCGGACCTCCCGGATGCCGGATATCGGCAGCTAATGCCGCGATTCGGCAAAAAATAAGACAGACTCCAACACGCCAATCCCCATCGAAGGCTTCACTCTTTTCGACCCACGATGCACCTAGCAGGCAGCCAATGCTCCGCGACGGTAATTACCCACGCCATTGATGGCTGGTTTCAGGCGCCGATGGTCTTGAGAATGGTGCCGAAGGGACTGCGGCCTGCGAGGCGCGCGGTATCGACGACGGTGCGGATGTCGGCCTCGCCCTCGGCGG
>NZ_VRVA01000253.1:0-2593 GCF_008039945.1 Methylobacterium sp. WL64 | reverse complement strand
GCCGAGCGCATCGCGGCCGGCGCCGGCCTGACGCTGGCCGAGGCGACCGCGGCCTTGCGCGGGTCCCAGCCCTCGGCCGCCCGGGAGCCGCCGCACCGGCCGCCGCCCTCCCCGCGGCGGCCCTTCGCGTGGACGCAGCCGAAGGAGCCGGTCAAGCCGATCACGGTCGAGGAATTGCGGCGCCAGAAGGCCGAGACGGACGCGTGGAAGAAGCGGGCGGCCGCCTCGGCCGAACTCAAGCGGAAACGGGAACGGGCCGAGCAGGAGGCCTACGCCGCCCTTCAACGCGCCGAGCAGGCCGAGCGCGACCGGGAATGGGCCGCCGCACGGGCCCGCCGGACTGCGCCCTGAAGTCCGCAATCGCCCGGCGGATCACGACGTGCCGGGGCCGGAGGCCAGGGTCTGGCAAGTGAGGGTTTGGCCTGCGAGGTCGGTGGCGTCGTCCGCGTGGCGGCCGGCCGCGAGGGCGCGCTTGACCGTGGAGCGGGCCGCGTCGATCGCGATGGCCGCCGCCGACAGGGTCCTGGCCTCGGTCGGCCGCTCCAGGGCGTGCTTGGCGATGTCGCCGGCGAGGTCGTCGATCTCGCGGGCCAGAGCGGCGAGGCGCTCGGGCTGGGTACGGCCGCCCCCCTCCGTGTCCTGGACCTCCTGCCGGATCGCCAGGAGCCGGTCGGTCGCCTCCTCGATCCGCTCGCGCCGCAGGCGGGACAGGCGCTGCCCGACCCACGCGAAGGCCGAGCCGATGCCGCCGCCCAGGAAGGCGACGAGGTAGATCCAGGTCTCGTAGCGCTCCACGAAGCTCTGCTGCTCGCGCTCGAAATAGTCGACCGCGCCCGGATGGATCGGCAGCCGCGCGCTGGTGGCCCCGGCCGTGCTCTCGTAGGCGGGGGCCTGGACGTAGTCGGCCGCCGGCGCGACGTTCGCCATGCCGCTGCGCAGCTCGAACAGGTGCTGGGTCACGTCCGCCGCCACGGAGCGGGGCAGGCTGGAGCGCGCCATGAGCCGGTAGGACGCCCCGACCGTGTGGACGTCCGCCTCCGGCACCTTGGGACTGCCCCCGAAGGTCTCGGCCGGCATGCTGACCATCTGGAGGCGCGGCATCCGGGCCACGATGGCGTCGGCATTCTCCACGTCCACGAACGCGACCTTGCGGCTGCGGCTCGCCGCCTGGACGCGCTCCACGATGCGCTGCGCCGTCGGGGCGGTGGGGGCGATCACCGAGACGACGGCATCGACCTGCTTACCGGTCAGGGCGTTGGTGAGGTCGGCCTCGCCGACTTCCACGAGGGCGACCTGTCGGGGCGGAAGCGGCCCGGTGATGTCCCGGCCGGCCAGGGTCAGGCCGTAATGCGCCAGCATCGACCGGATCAGCGTCTCGTCGGCGTCCCGGTGGGCCAGGATGGCGAGGCGCTTGCGGTCGAGGTCGGGGAACTTGGTGATGCCGGACGCCTCGGGCGACGCGATGATCATGGCCTGATCGCGCAGGATCGCGAGCGTCAGGCCGTTATCCGGCAGCGCGACATCGGGACGGACCACCGCGAGGTCGGCGCGACCGTCGCGAAGCGCCTCGGCGCTGTCGCGCACGTCGTCGAAGGGCAGGATCGTGAGGCGAATTTCCTTGTGCCGCTTCGCCAGGGCCTCCGCGTAGGCCTGGATCACCGCCGGCTCGGTGCCGTCGCGCGGGGCGACCGCGACCGTCAGAACCGTGGCGCGCGAGGCCCAGTAGGCGACGGCGGCGGCAAGCCCGAGCCCGATGGCGAGCGCCAGGAAGACGATCTCCGGACGCAGGAGGAGTTTTCCGAACCGCGTCATCGGCCGCGCCCTCCCGGGGCCTCAACAGGACGGCGCCCGGCACCCCGGGGAGGCCGGGCGATGTCGGTCGCCGATGCTCTACGACCGCCCGACGGTTGCGGAAAGACGCGTCCGACGTGTCCGGATCGGACGCGCGATCAGCGGCCGCGGCGGGTGAGCCAGCCGGCCGCGAAGGCCAGGGCGGCGAGGCCGAGCAACGTGCTGGTGCGGTTGCCGTCGGCGTAGCGGACCGCCTGGCGGCCGTAGACTTCACCGCGGCGGCGGGCTTCGCGGGCGAGATGACGGCCGTCGTCGATCAGGCCGTCGGCCCGCTCGTAGGCGGCGTGGGCCAGGTCGCGGCCGTCCTCGGCGAGATCCTCGGCGCGGTCGCGGGCGCGGCCGTAGGCGTATTGCGCCCCGCCGGCCACCTGGTTCACGGCGCCGCGGACCTGGCGGGCCGGATCGCCGGTGAGGCCGCCGAGGGTGGACTGGGCCCGGCCCTTCACGTGCCGGGACGCGCCACGGATCTGGTCGCGGTTCATGCTGCTCTCCTGGTTTCGCGGTTGATCGGGGCGGGACCGGGCTGGCCGGCCCCGCCGCTCGGGCTCAGTGCTTGCCGGTGATCTTGTCGGCGAGGTTCTTGGCGCCGTCCTTGGCGTCGCCGACGGTCTTCTTCGCTTCGCCCTTGAGCTCCTGGGCCTTGCCCTCGGCCACGAGCTTGTCGTTGCCGGTGACGTTGCCGGCGGCCTGCTTGACGTTGCCGACGGCCTCGTTGGCCAGGCCCTTGATCTTGTCGGTGGTG
>NZ_VRVA01000252.1:0-2653 GCF_008039945.1 Methylobacterium sp. WL64 | reverse complement strand
GCGGTCGAAGTAATCGATTTTAAAGAAGACACGTTCGCCGGCCGCCTCGACCGCGCCGAAGTCGTTCTCACCGTGCGGGTCATCGTCAGCATCGAACCGGTCGTGGGCGGCGACCGCGTCGAGGATTATCCGCTGGCGCTCGCGGCCGAGCGTGACGACGCCGGCGGTGAGCACGAGGGTGCCGCCGGACAGCGTGCGGCGGAGGATGTCGTTGAGCGCGCGGACGCGATCCGCGTCGAGGACGGCGGTCATGGAAACCTCAAGGATGGAGGGATGGTCTGAGCGGCAGCGGTCGCATCGGGCCGGCGCCGGAACACCCGGGCCACACAGAGCTGACCCGGGCGTGAGGTAGCCGTGGGCTACGCTTCTCCAGGCGGCAGCAAAGCCAATTCACCGGCGTTGCGCAGGATGGTCGGGTCGGTGGGGTAGTCACACCACCGCAATGAGAAGACCCGGCCGTTGATGCCGATCACTTCGGCCTCCCACCAACCGTCATCCGGGCCCTCCTGGGCGAGCACGACACTGCCGAGTCCGATCTCACTGCGGTCGTCCGGTCGCGGGCTACCGACGAAGGTTCGGTCACCAGGCCTCGAGGTAGCAGGCCGCTCGGCCGCCGAACTCGTGACTGCCTGCGTCGTCTCGATGGCGCCAGCTGACGGCCCGGCGTCGTCTCTTTCCGTCACACTGGCGTCAGCGATGGGCGTCTCGATCTCCCGCGGTGAGGCTGCCGTTGGTTGCTCGTTGGTGAGAGGCGAACCGACCTGACCGCCGTCGGCAATGCTGAGCCCAGCTCCCTCGTCCGCCAGGGCGACGAGCTGCGTGTAGAACACGCGCTTGGTGAGCGGGACGAGCGCGCGGCCACTCGGCAACACCCGCCCGCGAGCGATGCGACCGGCGAGGTCTCGGCCGACCGCGTCTTTGAGCGGCAAGACGCGCAGCCGCATAATCACTGCAGCAGCGGCAGCCGCCTGAGCGTCGGCAGCATCGAACCAAGCGGCGCGTAGCCTGCCCCCGTCCTGACTGAACAGTATGAGTGCGGGCGGCTGAGGCGTGAGCGGGGTCTCCGAGACGAGGGCCGGCGGGCCGGAACGGGCGGTTTTGGAAGGCGCGGTCATCGCAGGCCCCCTGAAACGACGAAGGCCCCCGGGAGGGGGCCTTGCATGAAGGTGCGGTCGAAGTTGGCGGCTCGTTCACCCGGCGGAAACGCCTTCGTTGTCGATGGTCGAAGTGGTTTGGGTGATTGAAGCATGACGGTCTCCTGGCTCGGGCCGGTCAGCGATGCCGTTGAGTGCCGCTTCGCCAGCCGACATCATCAGCATGGCCGAAACAGCGACCATTGTCAAGAATAAAATCCTATTAAATGACTGCGAATGGTCTGATCGGCCCCCACGAGGTGGTCCAAGGGTAAAGTTAGTGCACGGTGGGCCGCTCCGCCACGAGTAGCTTGGCCGGCGGAGCTGGTCGGGCGAGCGCAGCCGGCCAAGCGGAGAAGGCTGGCACGAACACCTCCGGGGCCGGCGGCCGGTATCCCAAAGAGGCATGCGGGCGCACGCCGTTGTAGTGACGTCGCCAGCTTTCGATGACGACCTGCGCTTCCCTGAGTGTGTAGAAGATCTCGCCGTTCAGGAGTTCGTCGCGAAGCCGTGCGTTGAAGCTTTCGACGTAGCCGTTCTCCCACGGTGAGCCTGGCGTAATGTAGGCCGTCTTTGCTCCGACGCCGGTGATCCAAGCTTGGACGGCCTTCGCAGCGAACTCCGGGCCGTTATCCGAACGGATATGGCCAGGTACGCCACGCAGGATGAACAGATCCGAGAGCACGTCGATGACGTCGGCTGCCTTCAGCTTGCGGGCGATTCGGATCGCCAGGCATTCGTGCGTGAACTCGTCGACCACGTTGAGCATCCGGATCTTGCGTCCATCATGCGTGCGGGCTTCGACGAAGTCGTACGACCACACGTGATTGCGGTGTTCCGGGCGAAGACGGACGCAGGAGCCGTCGTTGTCCCAGACCCGCCCCCGCTTGGGCTGTCTGGCTGGGACCTTCAGACCCTCACGCCGCCAAATGCGCTCGACGCGCTTGTCGTTGACGAACCATCCGGCCGCCTTCAGCAATGCGCTGATCTTGCGGTAGCCATAGCGTCCGTACTTCTCAGCCAACGCCACGAGATCGGCCGTCAGCGCCTCTTCGTCGTCGCGGCCCCGCGGCACCTTGCGCTGTGTCGAGCGATGCTGACCGAGCGCCCGACAGGCGCAGCGCTCGGAGACGGTCATCGTCTGCATGATGTGCTCGACACAGGCGCGTCGGCGCGCGGGGCTCAGAAGTTTCCCCGGGACGCCTCCTGCAGGATCAGCTTGTCGAGGGTGAGATCGGCGATTGCCTTTCGAAGCCGAGCATTCTCGGTCTCAAGACTCTTCATCCGTCGAACTTGATCCGACTTCAGGCCGCCAAACTCACGCCGCCACCGGTAGTATGTCACCGAACTCACACCGAGCGCGCGAATTGGATCGGCCACGCTCTGGCCCTGTGAGATCAGCACGTCCGCCTGACGTAGCTTCGCGACGATCTCCTCGGGCTTCGGGTAATTTGCCATCTCGTCCGTCCTCCAGGCTTAAAAGCCATACCAAAGAGCGGACCACTTCAATGGGGGCTGAC
>NZ_VRVA01000251.1:0-2747 GCF_008039945.1 Methylobacterium sp. WL64 | reverse complement strand
TCGCTGGACCACGGAGCGCCATGCCGATCAGCCGACGCCAGCTCGCCGCATCCCTGATGACGGCCACCCACATCACCGACCGTCATGCGGTCGCTGCGTTCATCGCCGACCCGGCGACCCAGTCGGCGCCCAACCCGTTTTCCCAAACCAGCGCCGGAGCCGTCCGGCAGGTCTGGCGACAGCGCGCCGTCGAATTCCGGTCGTTCGACATCGCATCGGCTGGACTCGTCGAGCTGCTCGCGACTGTCGCCGACATGGCGGTGGACGAGGTCCTGGCCCAGGAGATCCTCCGGGCCGGTCCCCATACCGCCAACGTGTTCCACCGCGGCGACGGCTGCCGGATCGTCGGCGCAGCGCTCTACGGTCGACCCGGTGTCGGCCTGCCTGACCTGCCGATGCCGAGATCCCTGAGGACCGCCCTCCGCCGAAGCTCCGGCATGCGAGGCGCCGGGGGACAGCTCGACCTGTTCGCAGGCCTCAACCCGTGAGGCGTTCCCGGCGACCTGGTGGCATCGAGGCTCCGATCGGCGCTTCAGTGCGTGAGGTGTGATACCCAAAACTTATGGCATCCAGCTGGCAAACGCGCTGGCACCGACTGGTACCGGGTGGCCCTTTGTGGCCCCCGGTGGTCCCGACCATTCCCGCACGCAGAACCCGGGACAAAACCTCCCGCCTCGCGTTCGGATCGATCGCGAGAGCATCACATCTTACAACACGGAAGATGTCGATGACGGCGGCACGGCCTCGTGTCCCACCGCGCCGATCCCGCGATCAGACCGACATTCTCGAGCCGCGATCATGGCTTCAATCCCCTGGCCGAGCCGAGGATCGCGGCGACTGGCAGAGATGGGCCAACACCCTGTGGTGGCTGTGCCTCTGCCCCCTTCCTCCTCGGACGGCTTCGAAGCTTCGGACCACCCCGGAGGGGCTTGTCGCAAGCCGTACTTTGGGCCGCAGGGAAGGCGAGAACCGCCTCGGTTTCAGATTTCGTTAACCTTTTGAAGTCCGAAGCAGACGGCGAGCAGCCGGTTCCGCTCGCGAACAGTCCACGCTCCGGCAAAGCCGAAGCCCTTGCGCAGCCAGAGCATGGCCTCGAAGCCTTGGATCGTGCGCCGAGCGGTGTGGAATGACCGGAAGCCGCCGATCTGGGGCATGTTCTTCTTCAACCGGAAGTGGTCGCTCTCGATACCCTGCTGCAGGTGCTTGGTGACGTAGTGGACCGGCGTGTGGGGTAGTAGGCCCGCCATCCGGCTCCCAGCGATGGCCGTTGGATAGGTACTGGCGCCATCCGTACCGATCCGGTCTGGCGCTAGAAGTGGCCGGTCTACCAGCATCTTGCGGAAGAAGCGCTTGGCGGCGTCGAGATCCCGGCCCGCAGTGAGCAGGAAGTTGACTGGATTGCCGTCCTTGTCGATGGCTCGGTAGAGGTAGCGCCACTCGCCACGGACCTTGATATAGGTCTCGTCGATCCGGACCGATCCGCAATGCGGTTTGCGGAACTGCCGCAGCCGCTTCTCGATCAGCGGCGCGTAGGCGAGCACCCAGCGGTTCAAGGTGCTGTGATCGACCTCCAGGCCGCGCTCCAGGAACAACTCCTTGATATCGCGGTAGCTGAGCGGGTAGCGCAGGTACCAGGAGACGGCCTGTACGATGAGCGCAGCCTCGTAGTGCCGACCCTTGAAGTCGCCCTTGGCGCGCTGTTCGAGCTTGGCGGCGATGGCAGACAGGATCATGGGCGGCCTCTGAAACGGAAGGCGCCATGCAGGCCGTATGGTCAACGCGGGGTAAACGCCCACGCGATCGCGTTTGCGACACGCCCAGTTCGTACAGCGCAGCGTCCCGGTTGCTGGCGGCGCTGAGGCTCAGCAGAATTGCCACCGCCCGCGCCTCCTCCGAAGCCACCGCGACTTTCGGATGGTCAGACCCGTAGACGATGCCGGCGAGCTTCCATCCATCAAGCCACAGCGCAGGCCCGAACTGTTTGACCGCCTTCGCCAGCAGGACTTCAAGGTCGTCGGCCAAATCGGTGGCGTGCAGCAGATATCCGTCGTCACTTCGCTGCAGATCCGGCCGGAGAGAGGCTGGCGGCGGAAGTGGAGCGCTCATAAAAACCTACTCCCGTTATGCCACTTGGAGATGTCTGCCCACCGGATGTAGCCGACTGCCAACCGACGATCCCGGGGCTTCGCTCGGTCCAAGATGCAGGCCAACCTCATGCTGATTTTGCAGGCTGTCGCGAAGGTAGCGCTATCTACGGTTCCATCATAAAATCATGTGGAAACAATTGCCATAGTCAGCAACATATTGCCTTTGAACCTTCGCCAGCACATTGTGCGGCATCTTCAAGCATAGGTGCACATCGTGGACGAAAACATGGAAACGCTCGAGCGCGGGGCGGCAGGCTATATCGAGCTGACGGCAGATCTCGTCTCAGCCTACGTCTCGAACAACCATCTGCAGCCGGCCGAGATCGCCACCCTGATCGCCAACACGCACGCTGCGCTCACAGGGCTTGGCAACAGCAGCGCTCCTGAGGCGCCAGTGGCCGACAAGCCCACTCCTGCGCAGATCCGGAAGTCGATCACGCCCGACGCGCTGATCAGCTTCGTCGACGGCAAGCCGTACAAGACGCTGAAGCGGCACCTCAGCAAGAGCGGCATGTCGATCGAGCAGTACCGGGAGCGCTACGGCCTGCCGCGCGACTACCCCTCCACGGCCGCCAGCTACTCCGAGCAGCGTTCGGCTCT
>NZ_VRVA01000250.1:0-2774 GCF_008039945.1 Methylobacterium sp. WL64 | reverse complement strand
CGCGTCCGGGTGCGCACCCTGACGCTGCCGGACCTGTACCAGGACCACGACAGCCCGGAGAAGATGTACGCCGAGGCCGGCCTCGACGCCGCAACCATCGTCAAAACCGCGCTCGCGACCCTGCCGGCGTCCTCCGGCCAGGTCGAGCAGGCGAGCAACGTGGTGAGCGTCCGCCGCCGCCCGCGCTGACTTTTCGAGCGGCGCGCCCAACCAGCCAAAGGCCTTGTCCTGACGGCTGTGTAGCCCTCGGGGGAGCCCTTCAGTGATCTCGCGATCCTGCAGGGCTCCTCAGGATAGAAGGGGATTTATCCCAACGCGTCCGCCACGGCCTTCCCGCAGGCCTGCGTGTCGGCATTGCCGCCCAGGTCGCGCGTGCGCAACGTCCGCTCGGACAGCACCCGCTCGATCCCGCTTACGATCTCCCGCGCGGCCTCGTGCTCGCCGAGATGCTCCAGCATCATCGCGCCCGACCAGATCTGGCCGATCGGGTTGGCGATGCCCTGGCCGGCGATATCGGGGGCGGAGCCGTGGACCGGCTCGAACACCGACGGGTGAATCCGCTCCGGATTGATGTTGCCGGACGGCGCGATGCCGATCGTGCCGGTGCAGGCGGGTCCGAGATCCGAAAGGATGTCGCCGAACAGGTTCGACGCCACGACCACGTCGAACCGATCCGGATTGAGCACGAAATGCGCGGTCAGGATGTCGATGTGGTACTGGTCCCACCGCACGTCCGGGTAGCCCTCGGCCATCGCCTTCACGCGCTCGTCCCAGTACGGCATGGTGATCGAGATGCCGTTCGACTTCGTGGCCGAGGTCAGGTGCTTCTTCGGCCGGGTCTGGGCCAGCGCGAAGGCGAACTTGAGGATCCGATCTACCCCGTGGCGGGTCATGATCGTCTCCTGCAGGGCGAACTCGCGGTCGGTGCCGGCGAACATGCGGCCACCCGCATTCGAGTACTCGCCCTCGGTGTTCTCGCGAACCACCCAGAAGTCGATATCGCCGGGCTTGCGGTCGGCCAGCGGACACTTCACCCCGGGCATGAGGCGCACCGGGCGCAGGTTGGCGTATTGGTCGAACTCGCGCCGGAACAGGATCAGCGAGCCCCACAGGGAGATGTGGTCGGGCACGCGTTCCGGCATGCCGACGGCACCGAAGTAGATCGCGTCGTGTTTCTCGATCTGCGGCTTCCAGTCCTCCGGCATCATCCGGCCGTGCTGCTCGTAATAATCGCAGCTCGCGAAATCGAACCAGTCGAACTGAAGCGCGAAGCCGTGCCGCTTGGCCGCCTGCTCAAGCACGCGCACGCCCTCGGGCACCACCTCCTTGCCGATGCCGTCGCCCGGGATCACCGCGATGCGGTAGCAGCGCTGGGAGCTGCTGTCTTGACCGGCCATGGATCCTCACGGGTCTCGCGTCGGGGGCCGCGTACCAGCCCCGGGTTGCACGATGCCAGGGTGTTGCACGCGCGCATGCGGTCAACACCCCGGCGTGACAATCACGCAGATTCGCCTGCCATGGCTCGGCGCTGACGGTCCAGTTCCTCACTGTAGCGCTTGAGCGTGTGGCTCTCGGTGAGCAGGCCCAGGACCTGGCGGCTCGCGGCACTCTGGAGCACCGCGAGCGCCTCGCTCTCGCTGCGGTCGAAGGTTGCGGCCGCATCCTTGGCGTTCATCTCCGGCGTCAGGAACCGGTCGGGGTGATGCAAGAGGTCGGCGAGGACCGGCGGGGCGCCGGCCTCGGCGTCGCGGGCGGCGGCATGAGCCTCTGGAACGTTCACGATCCCGGCGTAGCGGCCCTGCGCATCCACGGCGACCACCCGGGAGGGGGAGCCCAGCGGATGCGCGCGCAGGAAGGTCGGCAGCGGCGTGTCTACCGCCACGGTGGCGACGTCCCGGCGCATCAGCCGGCCCACGGTCAGCGAGCGGATCCAGCCGACATCGTGGGGACTGCGGATGGTCTCGCCGCGCAGGTGGAAACGCCAGGTGGCGAAGGAGTAGCCGAAGATCTTCCGGACGGTCAGCGAGGAAGCGATCACCGCCGCCAGCACCAACCCGGTGATCGGCAGGCTGCCGGTGATCTCCAGCGCCAGGAACGTCATGGTCAACGGGCCGCCGATGATCGCCACGGCGAGCGCGCTCATGCCGATCACCGCGTAGGCCAGCGGCGTGAGGCCGAAGACTGCCATCGCGGGCAGGAGCTCCGGGGCCAGGGCGGCGAACAGCTTGCCGGCGATCGCTCCGAGGAACAGCGACGCGAAGAACAGGCCGCCCCGGAACCCGGAGCCGATCGAGATCGCGGTGGCCGTCGCCTTGGCGGCGAACAAGCCGGCCAGAAACGCGGCTCCGTGCCCCTGCCCCTCGGCGGCGAAGTGCATGTGCAGCGCCCCGTGCCCCCCCGAGAGCACCTGCGGCGTCGCGATCAGCGCCAGCGCGCCGACACACAGCCCCCCGAAGGCGGGACCGGCCGCCCGAGGCAGGCCGGAGGCCTGGACCAGCCGCTCGACCAGGGTGACGCCACGCATGATCAGGATACCGAACAGCGCGCAGATCAGCCCGAGGGCGAGGCTCGGCAGGATCTCGAGGCTGGTGATGTGCGAGGTCGTGACCGCCTGCATGTCGCCGAGGTCGACCAGCGGCTGGGTGTGGATCAGCGCCCGGGAGACGAGGTTGCCGCAGAGCGCTGCGACCACCACCGGCGCCAGGGTGGCGATCGAGTAGGTGCCGATGATCAGCTCGAAGGCATAGAACGCCCCGGCCAGCGGCGCCCCGAAC
>NZ_VRVA01000249.1:0-2842 GCF_008039945.1 Methylobacterium sp. WL64 | reverse complement strand
TGAGCCCCCCTGCATCGAGATTGCGCCAGACCCCTATTTCGGCGCGCTGCGGTTGACGTCGATGAGGTTACGGAGACTTTCGATACCAAAGTCTGAGAAGGCCATGGTTCCGTCAGGGTACTGCGGATCGTAGACCCAGATCAGCCCGTCTTCGGGCTCCAGATCGGTAGCGATATCGGCGAGCCAGTCCGCATCTTCGCCGAGCTCCCTTGCGACGAGCGCCAAGGTCCTGACGGCATGGACCTCGTTGATGTGCATCGTCAGGCTGCGATTGCCGTGGTCGACGGCGGGGACCAGTTCCACGGCAGCAGGTCGTCGAGTCGATGGATCGGATGCCCGGCGATGCGGGCCAGCACGTCGGCGAGCCAGACCTGTGGGTCGACATCGTTAAGCCTTGCCGTCTGGATCAGCGTCACTATTGCGGCGGCACGCTCGGCGCCGCGGCTGGAGCCTGCAAACAGCCATGCTTTTCGACCGAGGGCAAAACCTCTGAGCGCCCGCTCGGCGGCATTATTCGTGAGGCAAACCCGCCCGTCGTCGAGGAATGAGGTAAACCTGTCCCAGCGCCTGAGCATATAGTCGATCGGCTTGGCGACGGTCGCCGAGCGCGAGAGCCTGATGCGCTGCTCACCAAGCCAGGTGCGCAGGTCCTCGACGAGCGGGCGGCTCCGCTCCTGTCGGACCTGGCGACGCGCGTCGGCGCTCAGACCGTTGATCTCGCGCTCGATGGCGAAGAGCACGTCGATGCGCGTAACCGCCTCCAGGGCGATCGGTGACACAGGCGCGGCGCCAGGGCTACGCCGCGCGCTCGCGGCGATGTCGGCGAGTTCGAAGAAGCCGCGACGGGCATGGGACCAACACAGCGCCGACGTGACCCGTCCGCTCGGACGCGCGGGATCATAGAGCCCGTTGTAGCCGCCATAGGCGTCGGCCTGGAGGATGCCGGACCATGCCGCGAGGTGCGCGTCCGGATGCTCGTGCCGCCGGTCGCGCGAGGCGAAGTAGAGCGCCGCCGGCGGATCGGCGCCGCCAAAGGGCCTGTCGTCGCGGACATAGGTCCAGATCCGGCCCGTATCGGTTTTGCCTTTGGCCAGGATCGGCACTGTGGTGTCGTCGGCGTGCAGCCTTTCGGCCGTCATCACGTGCCTGGCGATCCGCTCATGCAACGGCGCCAGCGCTGCCGTTGCCGCGCCAACCTGGTCGGCGAGCGTCGAGACGGAGAGTTCGATGCCTTCGCGGCCGTAGCGCTCGCTTTGGCGGTTCAGTGGTTGATGTTGACCGAACTTCTCAAACAGCACCATGGCCAGCAGGTTCGGCCCGACGAAGCCGCGTGGGGTCACATGAAAGGGCGCCGGCGGTTGCGAGATGGCCTCGCACGCGCGGCAGGTGAACTTCTCCCGGACCGTCTGGATCACCTTCCACTGGCGTGGGATCACCTCCAGGGTCTCGGTGACGTCCTCGCCGAGCTTCGACAGCTTCATGGAGCCGCAGCACGGGCACGACGAAGGCGCTGCGATCACGACCCGCTCGCGCGGAAGATGTTCCGGGAACGCCTTGCGTGATGGACGGCGGCGTAGCGCCGGAGCCGGCAACGAGGCCTGCAGCGCCGCAGCCTCTGCCGAGAGTTCGTCCTCCGTAGCCTTGGCCTCCAGCTCCTCAAGCTGCAGTTCCATTTGGTCGATGAGCCGCGCCGTGCGCTCCGATCGCTGGCCGTAGAGCTCGCGCCTGAGCTTCTGGATCATCAGCTTGAGGTGGGCGATCATCGCTTCGGTGGAGGACGCCGCGGCCTTTGCCTTCAGCGCTTCGGCGACGGCGTGGGACGCTGCAGTCTGTGCCTCGATCCTGGCCTGGCGCTCGCTGAGGATCATCGCATGAGCCGCCGCCAGATTGGCGGGAAGCGAGGGCGAAGTCGGCGATGAAGGGGCGGCGCTCACGACGGTGAGGGAATCACATCCTCCTGCAAACGCAAGCAAAAAGGCCTATCCGATCACCGTCGGACGCCAGGTCTCCACCGGATTGCGCCAGTCGATCCCGGAGAGCAGATAACCCATCTGTGCGGGCGTGATCGCGACGACCCCGTCGGCTGGCGAGGGCCATAGGAAGCGGCCCTTCTCAAGCCGTCGCACGTAGAGGCTCGCCGCCTGCCCGTCGTGCCAGATTACCTTCAAGAGATCGCCCCGGCGCCCGCGGAAGCAAAAGACGTGGCCGCCGAGCGGATCACGCTTCAACACCTCCTGCGCCAACAGCGCCAATGAGGCGAACCCCTTCCGCATATCGGTGTGGCCAGTGGCAAGCCAGACCTTCACCCCAAGCGGAACCGGGATCATCGAAAGCCCTCAAGGCCCCGCGCCAACGCAAGCACCGCGTCGACCTCGACGCCGCCTTCGACGATGATCCGGCGCCCGGCGGACAGCACGATCTCAACCCGCGGCGACCGCTCCGGCCGCGATGTCGGATCCCGATCCCTGCTCGTGTCATCCAGCAGCGATGCCGGCACCGGTGCCGACAGCGGTGCCGGACTGGACGGCCCTGGATCCGACGCGACCGCCACAGCCAGGAAAGCGCCACAGGCCGGCCGCGCCTCCAGCCGTTCACGCCAGCGATAGATCTGCTGCGCCTGGATGCCGTGGCGCTTGGCCGTCGCGATCACGTTGCCGCTGGTCACAGACTCCGTCACGACAGCGCGCTTCTCTTGAGGACTCCAGCGGCGGCGCCGGACGTAGGTCGCATCGTCCATCCGAGCATCTCCAGCACCGATGCCAGCACCGATGCCGGATCAGATCACCGAAAAGCTGGACGCCGATAAACCTCCAAACAAGGCGGCCTTCGCCGGATGCGCACG